>CANFOR010000135.1 GCA_947448675.1 Betaproteobacteria bacterium | reverse complement strand
GTGGGCAGCGGCAAACTCAGCGGGCTCACTCACGTCGATCAACACGCCTTTGTCGCGGTTGATGAGTTGCACCGCCCCGTTGGCGGTGAGCGCGCTGCCGGTAGCGCTTTGAATGGCTGGCCACAGCAGCAAGCTGCCCGAGGCCAGGGCCACGGCAAACAGCATCCAATTGTCGAGAATGAATTTCACTTTTTTCCTTAAGGTGCGGGTGTACTGCGGCTAGGCTGCAAGCACGGTGCAAGGGCTTGCACATGGGCGCATTTTAGAATGACGGGCTTGGCCGCGCTGGGCGCAGCCGCAATGACCCTGAAATAAACCCCTTCACCATGCACAAACTTGTACTCATCCGCCACGGCGAATCGTCTTGGAATTTAGAAAACCGTTTCACCGGCTGGACCGATGTGGATTTAACCGCCACCGGCATTGCCCAGGCCAAAGAGGCTGGGCAAAAACTCAAGTCAGCAGGCTACGACTTTGACCTGGCCTACACCAGTGTGCTCAAGCGCGCCATCCGCACCCTGTGGCACACGCTCGACGAAATGGACCGCACCTGGTTGCCAGTGGTGCACAGCTGGCGCTTGAACGAGCGCCACTACGGCGCGCTGCAAGGCCTGGACAAAGCAGAAACCGCCCTGCAGTACGGTGACGCCCAGGTGCTGCAATGGCGGCGTAGCTATGACACGCCGCCTCCAGCGCTCAAACCCGACGACGCACGCAGCGAGCGCAGCGATGTGCGCTACGCCAAACTCAAGCCCGAGCAAATTCCGCTCACCGAATGCTTGAAAGACACCGTCGAGCGCGTGCTGCCTTTTTGGAACGAATCTATGGCCCCGGCCATCAAGGCAGGCAAGCGTGTGGTGGTGGCCGCGCACGGCAACTCGATTCGCGCCTTGGTCAAGTACCTCGACGGCATTTCCGACGCCGACATCGTCGGCCTGAACATCCCCAACGGCGTGCCCTTGGTGTACGAGCTGGACGCTGAACTCAAGCCCCTGCGCCACTACTACCTTTGAACCGAACGCAGAGCCCGGCTGGTGAAGATTGTCTGTGCGCTTGGGTAAATTACCGTAAATAGCTAGGGCTGGCCGGAACTGGCGCGCCCACGGGGCCTCAAAGTCCTATACTGGTCGTTCTTTATTCGGGTTCTGAAGCGGAGCTGTCATGGGTCAAAAATTGAAAATTGCAGGCTGGGTTGGCATTGGTGCCTTGGCTGGTGTGCTCACCACGGTGTCTTTGCAGACCATGGCGCGCGGGGCGATGGCGCCCTTGCCACTCGAAGAGCTGCAGCAACTGGCCGCCGTGTTTGGCATGGTCAAGAGCGACTACGTGGAGCCGGTAGACGAGAAAAAACTCATCAACGACGCCATCACCGGCATGGTCGCCAGCCTGGACCCGCATTCGCAGTACTTTGACAAAAAGTCCTTCAAAGAATTCCGCGAAGGCACTACCGGCAAGTTTGTCGGCGTGGGCATTGAAATCGGCATGGAAGACGGCTTGGTCAAGGTGGTCTCGCCCATTGAAGGCTCGCCGGCCTTTCGCGCGGGGCTCAAACCCAACGACCTGATCACCAAGATTGACGACACACCCGTTAAAGGCCTGAGCATCAACGACGCCGTCAAGCGCATGCGTGGCGAGCCCGGCACCAAGGTGATGCTGACCATCTTCCGCAAAGACGAGAGCCGTAGCTTCCCAGTCACCATTACCCGCGAAGAAATCCGTACCCAATCGGTACGCAGCAAAGTGGTCGAGCCCGGCTACGCCTGGATCCGCCTGAGCCAGTTCCAGGAGCGTACGGTAGAAGACTTTGCCAAGAAGATCGAAGAAATCTACAAAACCGAGCCCAAGCTCAAAGGCCTGGTGCTCGACCTGCGCAACGACCCAGGCGGCCTGCTCGACGCAGCCGTGGCGGTGTCGGCTGCCTTCTTGCCTGAGAACGTGACGGTGGTCTCGACCAATGGCCAATTGGCCGAGAGCAAGTTCGCCTACAAAGCCGCGCCCGAGTTCTACAAACGCGGTGGCCCCGACCCACTCAAGCGCCTGCAAGACGTGACCAAGGGCGCACTCAAAACCGTGCCCCTGGTGGTGCTGGTGAATGAAGGCTCGGCCTCGGCCAGCGAGATCGTCGCCGGTGCCCTGCAAGACTACAAACGCGCCACCCTTATGGGCAGCCAAACCTTTGGCAAGGGCTCGGTACAAACCGTGCGCCCCCTGGGGCCTGACACTGGCATCAAGCTCACCACGGCGCGCTACTACACGCCCAGCGGCCGCTCTATTCAGGCCAAGGGCATCGTGCCTGAAGTCATGGTGGACGACACCGCCGAGGGCAGCCCCTACGCCGCGCTGCGCACCCGCGAGGCCGACCTCGACAAACATTTGAACAGCGGCCAAGGTGCCGAGGTGAAAGACCCCGAGCGCGAAAAAGCCCGCGACGAAGCGCGCAAAAAACTCGAAGAAGAGGCGCGCAAACCACCGCAAGAGCGCAAGATCCCCGAGTACGGCAGCGAGCAAGACTTTCAGCTGCTGCAAGCCATCAAACAACTCAAAGGCCAACCGGTGCTGGTGAGCAAAACCATGACCGAGCGCAAAGAAGAGAAGAAAGTTGAATGACGCGCAGCTCCTGCGCTACTCGCGCCACATCTTGCTCGACGAAATGGGCATGGAAGGCCAAGCGCGCATCAGCCAAGGCCGCGCGTTAGTCATTGGCGCGGGGGGCTTGGGCTCCCCGGTGGCGCTGTACCTGGGCAGCGCAGGCGTCGGCCACATCACCATCGTTGACCACGACGCGGTAGATGTCACCAATTTGCAGCGCCAAATTGCGCACAATATGGCCAGAGTGGGCGTCAATAAAGCGTTGTCAGCTATTGAAAGCATAGCAAGCATCAACCCTGAACCGCAACTTGTCGCCGTGCAAAAGCGTGCCAATGCAGCCTTGCTGGACCAGTTGGTTGCGCAAGCCGATGTGGTGCTGGACTGCTGTGACAACTTTGCCACGCGCCAGGCCATCAACGCTGCCTGCGTGGCGCATGGCGTGCCCTTGGTCAGCGGTGCGGCGATTCGTTTTGACGCGCAGATCAGCGTGTTTGACCCGCGCGACGCCGCCTCACCTTGCTATGCCTGCGTGTTCCCACCCCAACACGCGCCCGAAGAAACCCGCTGCGCCACCATGGGCGTGTTTGCGCCCCTGGTGGGCATAGTGGGTTCGGTGCAAGCGGCTGAGGCTTTGAAGCTGCTCGCTAGTGTGGGCCGTTCGCTGGCCGGCCGCTTGCAAATGCTCGACGGGCGCGACATGTCGTGGAGCGAGTTGCGCGTGCCGCGCGACCCGCAATGCCCGGTGTGCGGCAAGCATTAAACGCACTGGCGCCTTGCTGCCCTAGCGTCGGCACTGAGCACCGTGGTTCATCCTTTTAGTTGCTGCGCAATCGCCGCAGCCACACGCGGCGATTCCAGCGCGATCTCGCGCAGCGCCCCGGTCGGTGGGTTTTTAAAGCCGACAAAAAACAGTCCCGCAATGCCGCTCTCCTCACCAAAGCGGTCAGGCCTGCCGCGCGCGTCGGCAATGGCGCTAAAGCCTTCGATGGTGCGCTCTAAACCCGGCGTGTAGCCCGTGGCCAAAATAATGGCTTCAAACGGGTAGCTGCTGCCGTCGGCAAAGCGCACGCTATGGGCCAAAACCTCTTGCGCCGCTGGCAGCACGCGGATTTTGCCCGCCTTGACCATGGCGATGGTGCCTATGTCGAGCATGGGCACGCGGCCTGCGTCTTCGATCATACGGTTGGGCCCGGTGCTTGGCCGCACAATGCCCCAGCGCGCCAAGTTGCCCACCGCCAAACGCAGCACCGGGCCGACGATGGCGTCGCGCCAAGCCACCGGCAGGCCCGAGAGCAACACGCCGGTTTGCTGCGAAGGGCGGCCCCACAAATCGCGCGGCACCACATGCGTCGGGCCGCGCACCACCATGGACACGTCTACGCCCTGCTCGGCCAGGTCGAGCGCGATCTCGGCACCCGAGTTGCCGCAACCGATGACCAGAGTGCGCTTGCCTGCGTAGGGCTGCGGGTTTTTGTAGTTTTTCGCGTGCAGCACGCTGCCGGCAAAGCCATCTAAACCCGGCAAGTCGGGCTGCTTGGGCACACAGTTGTAGCCGGTGGCCATGACCACGCAGCGCGGCTGCAAAGTGCCTGCAGAAGTCTCCACCACAAAGTGCCCAGCCTCGCGCCGAATGCGCTGCACCTGAACGCCCTGGAGCGGCGCAATCGCGTGCTCGGCGGCATACGCCTCTAGGTAGGCTACCACCTGCTCGCGGCTAGGGTAGCGCGGCGCATCTTGGGGCCAGGGCGTGAGCGGCAGAGCCGAATAGCGCTTGATGCTGTGCAGGTGCAAGCGGTCATAGTGGCGGCGCCAACTCGACGCTAACACAGCCTCGCGCTCCAACACCACATGGGCCAAGCCCTGCTGGCGCAAACAGGCCGATACCGCCAAGCCCGCGGGGCCTGCGCCTACGACGACGATATCTGGGTTGTTCATGCTATTTTCGATCTGGTTTGGCTTTGCAAGTTAGCGAATATTGCTATATTTTTAGTAGCTTCGCACGCAAATTTCACGCGCGTTGCAGCGATTTTTTGTTTTAAATAGCGTGCTAAGTTGCGCTGATCTTAGCGCTGCGAACCACTTGGCCCCAGCGTTCGATTTCGCTGTGCAAGAAGCGGCCAAAGTCTTCGCTGCCCATGGGCTGGGTGCGAAAACCCTGGGCCCTGGCGCGCTCTTCGACTTCGGCGCTGTACAAAATTTTGATGATCTCGCGCGAATATTTTTCGACGATGGCGTCGGGCGTTTTGGCTTGCACCATGGCCGCCGTCCAGTTCTCGACCAAGAGCTTGGGCATGCCTACCTCCAGGGTGGTGGGCACCTCGGGCACCTGGGGGTGGCGCTCGGGCGAGCACAGGGCCAGGGCGCGCAGTTTGCCGCCCTTCACATGGGCTATCGACTCTGGAAAATTAGAAAAAATAACGTCAAGCTGGCCACCAATAAGGTCGGTCATGGAAGGCGCACCGCCACGGTAGGGAATGTGTGCCATGGTCGAATGGTTGAGGTCGTTGAACAATGCCATGGTCACATGCGTGGGCGAGCCATTGCCGCTGCTGCCTGCGTTGAGTGGGCGCGCTTGGGCCGCGACAACCAGGTCTTTAAAGTCTTTGATGGGGCTGGCTGTGGGCACCACTACCAGCATGGGTGAAGCGGCCAGCAAAGCCACGGGGCGCAGGTCGCGCGTGAAGCTAAAAGGTGCGTGCGGAAACAAGCTGGCGTTGACGGCATGGGTGAGGGTAATGGCCAAGAGCTGCGAGCCGTCGGCGGGCCCTTTGGCCACTTGCTCGGCACCAATTTGCCCATTTCCCCCGGCTTTGTTGTCTACCACCACGGAAGCCTTCCAGGCTTCGCTCAGTTTTTGCGCCACGATGCGGGCCATGACGTCGGTCAGGCCCCCGGGCGGAAAGGGCACGGTGTATTTGATGGTGCTGCCGGGTTTGGGAAAGTCTTGCGCCCAGACCAGGCGGGGCAAGCCCAGGGCTGCCGCCTGGCTGGCACCGATGATGAACCCACGTCTTTGCATGCTGACTCCTGTATGCAAACGACTATGCCAAAGCCTGGCGCTGCCGATAAGGTGTAAAACCCCTAGGCTGCAGCCAGTGCTTCGAGTTGGGCCTTGAGCGCGTCGGGGATGCTAATGCCACTGACTGCAGCTTTGCGCTCCAGCGCCAAACGCCGCGCCCCGGCCAAGCGCACGCCGTCGTCTGAGAGCATTTCAGCGATGACGGTTTCCATGCGCTCGTAGTAGACGTCTTGGCCCGACAACGCGCCCGGGTCGATCACGATGAAGGCCTGGCCAATGCGTGGCGCATTGCCTGCGTCAACGAAGAAGCTCGAGGCTTCAAAACCAAATTGCGCGCCGATCACGGCGGTGACCATCAGCTCGACCATCAGGGCCAGCATCGAGCCTTTGGGGCTGTTAATTGAACCCAAGGGCAGCATCGAGCCCTCCAGGCCCGCCTTGGGGTCGGTGGTCGGCTGGCCGTCTGCGTCGAGCGCCCAGCCCAGGGGAATGGGCTTGCCCTCTTTGGCGGCGACCATGAGCTTGCCGCGCGCGACCTCGCTCAAACTGAGGTCGATCATCAGCGGCTCGGCGGCTTTGCGCGGGAACACTGCAGCAATAGGGTTGGTGCCAAAGATGGCGTGCTTGCCGCCAGCTACTGGCATGGCTGCAGGTGAGTTGGCAAAGCCCATACCAACCATGCCTGCCGCCGCTGCCGGTCGCAGATGGTCAACGATCACGCCCGCATGGTGCGAGTTGCACACGCCGACGAAGCACACACCGAATTCGCGCGCCACCTCGATCGCGGTGGCAACGGCCAGCGCGCAAGCCGGGAAGGCCAGGCCTTGTTGGGCATCTACCAAGACGGCTGCGCCTTTGCGTTTGGCTACCGTAGCAATAGCCCGTCCGTTGGCCCGGCCATTGCGCAAATGCGTGGCGTATTGCGGCACGCGCGAGAGACCGTGCGAGGCCATGCCCTGGGCTTCGGCTCGCACCAAGGCCTGTGCCGTGCTTGAGGCCATCTGTTCGCTAGCGCCCGCCAATGCTAGCGATTTAGCTACCAAAACAGTAGCTTCTTGCAAACCAAGCTGGGCCATCAGTGCAAAGCCTCGAGTACTTTGCTGGCGATCATGAAGCTCACCCGCTCATTGCTCTCGGCGCTCACGCCCGAGATGTGTGGCGTGAGGATGAGGTTGGGGCAAGCGGCCAAATCGGCAGATGCAGGCAGGGGCTCGGTGTCAAACACATCGAGCGCCGCGCCACCCAAATGCCCAGCCTTGAGCGACTCGGCCAAAGCGGCCACATCGACAATATGTCCGCGCGAGGTGTTGATGAGCACCGCACCTTTTTTCATGGCGGCAATACGCGCCGCGTTGAACAGGCCGCGCGTGCCATCGACCAAGGGCACATGCAGGCTGATGACGTCGGAGCTGGCGACCAAGGCGTCGAGCCCCACGCTACGCACGCCGCTTTGCGCGAACACCGCAGCGCTGGGCTGCAGCATGGCGTCAAATGCCTGCACCTGCATGCCCAGGCCCTGGGCCAGCTTGGCGCTGAGTTGTCCAATGCTGCCAAAGCCAATGATGCCCAGGGTTTTGCCTGCAGTTTCGCGCCCGTTAGAAAGCGCTGCGCGCGGCCATTTGCCAGCGGCTACGTCAGCCGTGGAAGCATAGGCACCGCGCAGCAAGAGCATGGCGCTGCAGATGACGTATTCGGCCACGCTCAGCGCGTTGGCTCCGGTGGCGGGAATGACCTGCATGCCAGCGGCCTCGCAAGCAGGCACGTCGATGTTGTCGAGGCCCACGCCCAAGCGGCCGACCACTTTGCAGCGCCCGCTGCTGGCCAAGGCGGCGAGCAAGTCGCCGCGGACTTGGGTCAGGTTGCGCACGATGAAAGCGTCGCAATTTTTGGCTTCTACGGCCAAGCGCGTGGCGTCTTTTTGAAGGCCCGCGTCGTAGAGCACCTCGTGCTGGGCGCCCAGCTGCGCCACCGCGCGCTCATCCATGAATTCTGAAATAACGATTCGGCCCATTAGGCGCT
>CANFOR010000134.1 GCA_947448675.1 Betaproteobacteria bacterium | reverse complement strand
TCGTCAGAAGGGGCAAATACCGTGAAGGGACCTTGGCCCTTGAGCGTATCTGCCAAGCCGGCTTGTTGCACCAGCTGGTTCAGCGTACTCAGCTGGCTGGTGCGTGCCAGGGTCTCGGTGAGCGAAACGGGAGCGGGTTGGCTGGCGCAAGCGGCCAAACTGGCGATGGTAAGGGCAGCAAAAATACGGCGGGTGTACATGGTGTTCTCTCCAAGGGTTAGAAGCGGAAACTGTAATGAAACTGCGTGACAAATCCGTGACTTAATCGTGACCATACGATGACAATTGGGCTGGGAGGGGCGAATTGATGTCATATGCTTGTCACAAAAGCACTCTACATTGGCGTCATTGAAAACAAACCCAAACCTAAAGGTAAATGTATGAACGCGTATGTATTGAACAAACTCGCACTGGGCTTGGGCCTGGGTCTGACAGCATTCAGTGCCAGTTGGGCGCAAGACGTCACGGGCGCAGGGGCTACCTTCCCGGCTCCTTTGTATTCCAAATGGGCTTCAGATTACAACAAAGCCACTGGCGTGAAAATCAATTACCAGTCCGTAGGTTCGGGTGCAGGCCTGCGCCAGATCGATGCCAAAACTGTTGATTTTGGCGCTTCTGACATGCCCCTGAAAGATGAAGAGATCAAGGCCAAAGGCTTGGTGCAATTCCCCACCGTGATCGGTGGCGTAGTGCCCGTGCTCAACGTCAAGGGCATTGCACCCGGTCAGCTCAAGCTCAATGGCCAAGTGCTGGGCGATATTTACCTGGGCAAAATCACCAAATGGAATGACGCTGCCATCAAGGCGCTAAACCCCAGCATGGCCCTGCCAGACGCCACCATTGCGCCAGTACGCCGTGCCGATGGTTCGGGTACCAGCTTCATCTTCACGAATTATTTGAGCAAGGTTAACCCAGACTGGAAAACCAAGGTGGGTGAGGGTACTGCTGTGAACTGGCCCACCGGCGCGGGTGGCAAAGGCAACGAAGGCGTGGCCGCTTTTGTGAACCGTTTGCCCAATTCGATTGGCTATGTCGAATACGCCTACGTGAAGCAAAACAAAATGACCTATGCACAGTTGCAAAACTCTGCAGGCACGTTTGTTTCTCCTGATGACTCGGCCTTCAAAGCCGCGGCCGTGGGTGCAGACTGGGCCAAGAGTTTCTACCAAATTTTGACCAACCAAGCGGGCAAAGACGCATGGCCTATTACCGGCGCAACCTTTGTGCTGATGCATGCAAAACAAGACAAGCCGGCGCAAGCTGCGGCCTCTTTGAAGTTCTTCGACTGGGCATATAAAAATGGCGACAAAACCGCTGGCGACCTCGACTACGTGCCCATGCCTGCGCCAGTGAAAGCATCGATTGAAAAAGCCTGGGGCGAGATCAAAGACGCTAGCGGAAAAGCCATTGCTTTCAAGTAAACGAATCCAATAGCAGCGCAACAGGTGAGCGGCATGTCCACTACACTTCCGGTAAACCAAGGCTCTGTTGTGGCCTTTGAAAAAGACATGGCTTCTCCACCTCCCGCAAAATCCACTCGCGCAGGCCCCTGGGCCGACCAGCTGTTTGGCTGGTTGGCTCTGGGCGCTGCACTACTGACATTGGCCTTGTTATTGGGTATCCTGCTTTCATTACTAGTCGGTGCATGGCCAGCTATTGAGCGCTTTGGTTTTGGCTTTTTGACCAGCAAAATTTGGGATCCCGTGCAAAGCCAATTTGGTGGCTTGGTCATGATTTACGGCACGCTGGCAACTTCTTTCATTGCACTCCTGATTGCCGTTCCAGTGAGCTTTGGTATCGCTTTGTTTTTAACCGAGTTATCGCCCTCTTGGCTCAAGCGCCCCTTAGGAACTGCAATTGAATTGCTAGCGGCTGTGCCTTCTATTGTGTACGGTATGTGGGGGTTGCTGGTGTTTGGCCCGATCTTGGCGACCTATGTGCAGCAACCACTACAGAAGCTGCTAGGCGGGGTGCCGTTTTTAGGCTCCTTGGTGTCAGGTCCACCGGTAGGCATTGGTATTTTGTCGGCGGGCATTATCTTGGCCATCATGATCATTCCTTTTATTGCCTCAGTGATGCGAGATGTGTTTGAAGTCACACCCGCATTGCTGAAAGAATCGGCCTATGGCCTGGGCGCGACGACATGGGAGGTGGTATCTAGCGTGGTACTGCCCTATACCAAGGCTGGCGCCATTGGCGGCATTATGTTGGGTCTGGGGCGCGCGCTGGGCGAGACCATGGCCGTCACCTTTGTAATTGGCAACACCAACCAGCTCGATTCTTTGAGCGTCTTTGAAGCCGCTAACAGCATCACTTCTGCCTTGGCAAACGAATTTGCCGAAGCCGGTGAAGGCCTGCACCAAGCGTCTTTGTATTACCTCGGTTTGGTATTGTTCTTCATTACCTTTGTGGTGTTAACGCTGTCGAAACTCTTGCTGGCGCGTTTGCAAAAAAATGAAGGCACCAAGTCATGAGCGCGCTGGACAGTTCCGTTCTGGCCAAGCAGGCCAAATACCAAAGCCGTAAACAGGTCAACCAAATCGCTTTGGTTTTGTCGCTCTTGGCCATGGCTTTCGGTTTGTTTTGGTTGGCTTGGATTCTGTTAGAAACCATTCGACTAGGTTTGGCGGGTCTGAGCGTTGCCACCTTTACGCAAATGACGCCCCCACCCAATGAGGCGGGCGGCATCGCCAATGCATTGTTTGGCTCTTTCATCATGGTGACGTTGGCGACTTGCATCGGCACGCCAATTGGCATCATGGCTGGCATTTATTTGGCTGAATACGGACGTAGCAACCGGTTAGCATCGATCACACGCTTTGTGAATGATATTTTGTTGTCAGCACCCTCAATTGTGGTAGGGCTGTTTGTGTACGCTGCCATCGTGGTGCGCTTTAAAACTTTCTCGGGTTGGGCCGGTGTTGCGGCGCTGACTTTATTGGTCATACCCATCGTGATTCGCACAACCGAAAACATGCTGCAATTGGTGCCATCAGGCTTGCGCGAAGCAGCCTATGCTTTGGGTGCGCCGAAATGGAAAGTGATTTTAAGCATCACCTTGCGTGCAGCGCGTGCAGGAGTGGTGACGGGTGTGCTCTTGGCCTTGGCCCGTGTTTCTGGTGAAACGGCTCCCTTGCTCTTCACTGCTTTGAGCAACCAATTTTGGACATCCAATTTAAATGAACCCATGGCCAGCCTGCCGGTAACCATCTTTAAATTTGCCATGAGCCCTTATGAAAATTGGCAACAATTGGCCTGGGCTGGTGTCTTCATCATCACGCTCACGGTACTGGGCCTCAATATCCTGGCCCGCATTTTGACCCGTGCCAAGTAATGGAAATATTGTTATGAATACGATGACCGCGACTGCAGAGCAAGCGAAAAATACAAAGATAAAAGTTCGCAATCTAGATTTTTATTACGGCAAATTCCACGCCTTAAAAAATATCAATCTGGATATTCCTGAGAAGAAGGTTACAGCTTTTATCGGTCCATCAGGTTGCGGTAAATCCACCTTGTTGCGCACCTTTAACCGCATGTATGAGCTTTACCCCGAGCAACGCGCTGAAGGTGAAATCGTGCTCGATGGTGAAAACCTGCTGACCTCTAAGCAAGACGTGGCTTTGATTCGCGCCAAAGTCGGTATGGTGTTCCAAAAGCCCACGCCCTTTCCCATGTCGATTTACGACAATATCGCGTTTGGTGTGAAACTGTTTGAAAGCTTGAGTAGCAGCGATATGGACGAACGTGTCGAATGGGCTCTACGCAAAGCAGCTTTGTGGAATGAAGTGAAAGACAAGCTGAGCCAGACCGGCTCAGGGCTTTCTGGCGGGCAGCAGCAACGCCTGTGCATTGCGCGCGGTATTGCTATCAAACCTGAGGTGCTCTTGCTCGATGAGCCCTGCTCGGCGCTGGACCCGATCTCCACCGGAAAAGTAGAAGAGTTGATTGCCGAACTCAAAAACGATTACACCGTGGTGATCGTCACGCACAACATGCAGCAGGCTGCGCGTTGTAGTGATTTCACGGCCTATATGTACCTGGGTGATTTAGTCGAATTCGGCACCACTGAGCAAATGTTTTTTAAACCTCAGCGCAAAGAAACCGAAGATTACATCACCGGCCGTTTTGGGTAGCCCTATTGCGGATTGAATTGAAAGCCCTTATGCCAGATAAACATTTATCCACGCAATTTGATAGCGAACTCAATGCGGTTTCGTCACGTGTCATGGAATTGGGCGGAGTCGTCTAGGCGCAAATACGCCAAGCTATTTATGCGCTCTCGCAATTTAGCGTAGAAGCTGCAGACCAAGTTACGGAGATCGAACAACGCGTCAATGCCATGGAAGTGGAGATCGACCACGATCTGTCGTCCATAATTGCGCGGCGTCAGCCCACGGCGCGCGACCTGCGTTTGTTGATCGCCATCTCCAAAACCACGGCAAACCTGGAGCGCGTTGGCGATGAAGCTGAAAAAATTGCCCGCATGGTGCGCTCGATTGTGCAGAGCGGTCAATCTCGCTCTCTCCCCGCCACGGAGCTGCGCGTGGCTGCCGACATGGCTTCGGGCTTGCTACGCAAGGCACTCGACGCATTTGCCCGTTTAGATACCGTTGCTGCGGTCTCTATTTTGAAAGAAGACGATTTAATTGACCAAGAATTCGATGGTTTTGTGCGCAAACTCATCACCTACATGATGGAAGACCCGCGCACCATTTCTGCCAGCTTGGACTTGCTTTTTGTGGCCAAAGCCATTGAACGCATTGGTGATCATGCTAAAAATATTGCGGAATTCACCATCTATATTGTCAAGGGCACCGACGTGCGCCACAGCTCGATGGACCAGATCGAATCTGCGATCCGCTAAGCCTAGTTAGGACGAATCCGAAACCATGAAAACCCAAGCCCGCGTATTGATTGTTGAAGACGAACCGGCCATCGCAGAATTGATTGCCGTCAATTTGCGCCACAGTGGTTTTGTAGCCGTATTGGCAGAAGATGGCGTTGTCGCGCAGCGCGAAATCGACGCCATTTTGCCCGATTTGATCTTGCTCGATTGGATGCTGCCGGGTCAAAGTGGTTTGGTGCTGGCACGCAAATGGCGTGCCGATGCTCGCACCCGCCAAGTGCCCATCTTGATGCTTACCGCGCGGGGCGACGAGCCCGACAAAATCGCTGGTTTAGATGCCGGTGCAGACGACTACATTACCAAGCCCTTTTCGACCCAAGAAATGTTGGCGCGAATTCGCGCCGTGATGCGTCGCCGCACACCTGACGCAGCCAATGAGAGCGTGAAGGTTGCCGAACTGAATCTAGATGCCGCTACGCACCGCGTTTCTTACCAAGAGCGGGAGTTCAAGCTCGGCCCCACGGAGTTCAAGCTCTTACACTACCTGATGAAGCATGCCGAGCGCGTGCACAGCCGCTCTCAGTTGCTTGACAAGGTATGGGGCGACCATGTCTTCATTGAAGAGCGCACGGTGGATGTGCATGTCAAACGCCTGCGCGAGGCTTTGGGGCAAGCAGGCAGCATGGTGGAAACGGTGCGCGGCTCGGGTTACCGTTTAACCGCACGGCCACAAGTAGCGCTCATAAATTAATAGCGTTCCACGCTCGTCGATTCTATGTTCTGGCGCATTTTTGCGTATTTTTCCGCGCATAGTCTGGCCGCCACCCTTGGCTGGTTTCTAGGCGCGTGGCCCGGACTTTTTGGCGCTTGGGCTTTGACCGGAGCCGTTTGGTTTGTTTGGGAGTCTGTGCGCGGGGCACGTTTGCTAGCATGGGTGCGCGAACCCAGCCACGAGACCACCCCGAATCTGCGAGGTTTTTGGGCTGAGTTGCTCGGACGCATACAGCGTTTGTTGCGTGAACGCGATCAACGCATTGCAGAAAGCGAAGGCCGTTTGGCGGAGTTTTTGGCAGCCATTCAAGCCTCACCGCACGGTGTGGTGCTCTTAGACAGCGATGCCCGCATTGAGTGGTGCAATCAAATTGCAGCCGTGCAATTTGGCTTTGATGCCCAACGCGATTTACAGCAGCACATAGGAAACTTAGTTCGCGACCCGGTTTTTTTAGCTTACTTTGCCAGCGCTGATATTCAACAGAGCGTCACCATTGCTGGGCGCAACAGCACGGCTTCGCGGCCAGTGCGTTTAGCGGTGCAATTGCATCCCTATGGTGAAGGCCGCAAGCTGCTTTTGGCAAACGATGTCACCGCAGTTGAGCAAGCCGATGCCATGCGGCGTGATTTTGTTGCCAATGTTTCGCATGAAATACGCACACCGCTCACGGTTTTGTCGGGTTTTATTGAAACCTTGCAAACCCTGAATTTGAGTGATGCAGAACGTAAACGCTACTTAGCATTAATGGCCCAGCAATCGCAGCGCATGCAAAATTTGGTGAGCGACTTACTCACCCTCTCGCGTTTAGAAGGCAGCCCTTTGCCCGGTGTGGGCGAGTGGATTCCAGTGGCAAGCTTGATGGCCCAGTGCGAGCAAGAGGCCAGGGCATTGGCAGCCTTGTTGCCCCAGCTGCAACACCAATTGCAGTTTGAAGTGGCCAATCCTGCTTCGTTATCGGGCGTGCACTCGGAACTGTTTAGCGCATGGTCTAATCTAATTAACAATGCGATCCGCTATTCCCCTGCTGCTGGCAAGATCGTGGTCA
Organism: Betaproteobacteria bacterium; assembly: GCA_947448675.1. Taxonomy (GTDB): domain Bacteria; phylum Pseudomonadota; class Gammaproteobacteria; order Burkholderiales; family Burkholderiaceae_C; genus CANFOR01. Next base: position 1,019 of record CANFOR010000134.1, on the reverse strand, counting down.
GTTGGGCCGTGCTGCCCGATGGCTGTGGCGAGTTTGCGGTGCAAGACAGTGGGCCCGGTATTGCGCCCGAGCATTTGCCGCGCCTAACCGAGCGGTTTTATCGCGTAGACCGCAGCCGCTCACGCGACACGGGCGGTACGGGCTTGGGCTTGGCCATCGTCAAGCATGTGGTGCAACGCCATGGTGCTGAGCTGTCTATTCACAGCAGCTTGGGGCAGGGTGCACGTTTCGTCATTCACTTTCCGAGTGAACGCATTTTGCAAACTCAGAGCGAACGCTTGGCGGCGTGATGCAGCAGCGCGAGCAGTAGCAGCGTTACACACCACAAAGCCACAGTGGCGCTGGCCCAAAACCCAGCCGGTGATTGCCACGGTGCTACTTTGCCAATGCCTTGGTAGCTGAGTACATAACCGCCGAGCAGGCCCATGCCCCATAAAAACGTCGCATACAAGAGCATGGGCGCGAGGGTAATGCGGTAGCAGCGCAATAAGAAAACGCAAACGCATTGCAGCGCATCGGCTAAATGGTAAAAAGCCACCCAGGCCAAGAGGGCGCTGGCCAGGGCAATCACCTCGGGCGTGTTGCTATACCAGCCCGCCCAGATCTGGCGCCCGGCGTACACGATCGTAAATAAAACCAAGGCACACAGGCTCGCCAGTTGCAGGCCGATGCGGGCGCTGGCGCGTGCTAGCACAGGCTCGCCAGCGCCGATCCAATACGAGACCCGGGCACTGCTGGCAATGCCCAAAGACAGCGGAAACATATAGAGCACAGCGGCCGTGCTTACGGCAACTTGGTGGGCTGCTGAAGCAATGGTACCCAGGCGCGCCACAAACAAAGCCATCAACGTGAAAGAGGTGATTTCAATCATGGTCGCCAAACCACTGGGAATGCCCATGTGGGCAAACTCTGCAATGCGCCGCCATTGTGGGGGCTCGGGCAGACGCCACAAGCCCAAGGGGCGGTACAGCGCTTGGCTGCGCAGCAGGTACAGCGCAACTGCCAGCATCGCGTAGTTC
>CANFOR010000133.1 GCA_947448675.1 Betaproteobacteria bacterium | reverse complement strand
CAGCTCTTGCACATAGGCATTGGCCATTTGCGCAGCCATTGGCGGGTCTTTGTCGTCAACCTCAATGGCAATCAAACCGTCTTTACCGGCAGTGATGCGGCTCATTTTTTCGAGCTGTTTACGCGTGTCTTGGCGGAATTTTTCGTCGTAGCGCTCTTGCAAATGAAAGCGCTCGATCATCGCGTCTTCAACGCTCTGGCTTTTCAAAAATGCCACGTACTGGTCAGCCGGGTTTTTGAGCGCGCCACTGGCCCCTGCCAAGCTGCCAAGCGAGCCTAGGCTTTGCAGCATGGCGGCTACGCCGCTTTGCTGTTGCTGGGGTGGCATGAATTTGGTCACGGCGGTAAAGGTGGGTGCAATGGCAAAGCTGGCTGCCAAGGCCAGCAAACCCGCCAGCAGGGGCAGCAAGACCAAGCTGCGCAGGTGCTCGACCAAGAGCGCCAGAAAATCGAGCAGACCCAGTTCGTTCTCAGGCGTTGCGTTGGCCAAGCTGGTGGCCGTTTCGTGTGGGGTGTCCAACATAACAGGCCTTAGTAACCCAGGGCTTTAAAGGCCGCAGCGCCAATGCCAAAACCTTGGAAGATGACCGAGAAGTCTTTCAAATTGCGAATGACAGTGGCGTAACGGGTTTCTTTGTCGAGCATTTCGGGCACCACAATGTTGTCGCCGGGCAAAATCTCTAGGCCGCTCATGCTGCGCGAGAAAAGCCCGTCGCTGCGGCTGGCCACGCTGCCGTCGGCACGGATCACAAACACTTGTTCGCGGTCGGCAAATTGCGTCGGCCCGGCTTGCTGCAAATAATCCTGCAAACTGGAGCCGGGTTTCCAGATCAAACTGCTCTCTAAATTGACCGAGCCGTAGACCTGCACAAAGTCAGGACGGGCTGGCATGACGATATGGTCGCCGTTTTCAAGGCGCAGGCCGGGCAGGTAGGATGCTACAGAATTGCTAGCTGCTAACGCAGGCAGGGCAAGCGCTACGCGGCCAGTGGCCTTTAAACTGCGCAGGCGCTCGAGCTGGGCTTGCATGGAGCGCTGCTGGGCTTGCTGTTTGGCCAGCAGCAGCTGGGCGTCAGTGCCCACGCTGCTTTGGGCGTTTTGGTCACTGGCTGCCAAGAGCTGGCTTTGCAAACGGTCAACCACGCGCTTCAGGTTGGCCTGTTGGTCGGCACGGGCCTTGTCGCGGTAAAACTCCGTGCCAAACACATAGGCGTCTGGCGTCAGCCCACCGGCTCGGTCGATCACATCGCGCAGCGACTCGCCCGCCGTGGCCGAGTAGATGCCGGGGCGATTGAACTCGCCTTCGAGCTTGACGGTAATGGCAGTTTTAGCGCGTGGCACCTTCACGTCTTTGACCGAGAAAATCGTCACCACGTCGCCAGACTGCAGGGCTATGCCTGCGTCGGGCATTTGCTTGCGCACGACCTTGCCCAGGTCAAAGGGGATGAGCTCGGTGCGCAGGGTGCTGCGGTCGAGGCGCTCGATCAAGGCGTAGTCCCAGTTGGGCTCGTCCACAATATTGCGTATCTCGCCCAAGACGCGGTCTTGCGATGCGTTTTTGCCCGAGCTCCCACCCGGCACGTCAAATTGCACCTGGATGTTTTTGCGGGCAAAGTAATCCCCGGTGAGCACGGCGTCGCGGTCGGGGATCAAGTCGGCCAGGGTCATGGCACCCTTGTACGGGTAGCGCAGGGGCAAGGCCACATTGCCGCGCAAAGTGACGGCATTGGCGAATTCGCTGGCCACTGAAAACAGGGTGAGCAGGTCACCGTCTTGCAGGGTGTTGGCCAAACCCGCAGGGTCGAGCGCCAAGCTGATGACGGTGCGCGGCGCCTTGGCCTGCGCCGGGTTGATGCGCTCTAACTGCAGCTTGAACTGGCTGGTGAGCACCCGCTTGCCGCCTGCCGTGTTGAGCACCGACTGCACCGTGTCGCCAGCGCCCTTGAGTTCGTAAATGGCGGGGGTGTCGACTGCACCGCCAAACACGGCTACGCGCGCACCCGCAGGCGGGATGACAATCACGTCGTCGGGCAGCAGGCGCAGGTCGGCGCTTTTATCGCCGTTGCTTAAAAACTCGTAGAGGTCGATCGTGCTGAGCACGCGGCCATTGCGCTTGAGTTGGATATTGCGCAAGCTGCCCGCGCTGCTGGGGCCGCCGAGCTCAAATAAGGCCGAAACCAAAGTAGAAAAGCCTGAGACCAAATGCGCGCCGGGTTGGCGTGCTTGGCCAACCACATAAATTTGCATGGAACGCAGTTTGCCCACCGTGGCGCTGAGCTGGAAATTGGTAAAGTTTTTGGCCAATTGGCTGCGCAGCGTGCCTTCTAACTCGCTGGCTTTCACGCCGAGCAAGCTAAAGACGCCGAGCTTGGGAATGCTCACCTGGCCGTTGGCGTCGATGGCCAAACGCAGGTCAGCGTCTTGCGCGCCCCACACCCGCAAGGCCACTTCATCACCAGGGCCGAGCACATAGTTGGCGGGCACGGGGGTATTGGGCACGGGCGCAAAGCGGTTGCCATTGCCAAGCGCATTGCCAAAGAGTTGGTAGCCAAACAAAGGCAGCTTGCGGCCAGTGGATTGCTCTACATAGCTTTGGAATTCGGTGCTTTCTAAATCGGGCAGGCGCAGCGCAGCGTTGGAGGCTTTGTCTGCGGTGTCGGCTTTGGCAGCCATACGGGTGTTGGCATCAGCCGCTGCAGCATCGGATATTTTGCCGGTAAGGCCCTGGCCTGTGGCGTTAGCGGTATTCGCTGCATTCGGCGCCCCAGTGGAGCCCGTTGCCCCTGCAGCGCCAGCGCTGCCCAGGGAAGCGCTGGCTGCGCTGCTAGCGCCAGAAGAAACGGAGGGGGTTTGGGCAAAGGCGCTACCAAGGGCCAGAACCAAAAGAAGCGGGTAAAACTTGATGCTCAACGCATACTCCTTTGATTTGCAAATAACGGCTGCAAGGAGCACGTTGGCATGAATACTGGTGCCGGTGAGCGGAATCGAACTGCTGACCTACGCGTTACGAGTGCGTTGCTCTACCAACTGAGCTACACCGGCACGGGTCGGATTATATCTGCCTATGGTAATTATTAATCCGTTCGACTTCGTTCTTTGAGCCTAATATCACGCTAACGCGTTCGTGTAATTGGCTGGGCACGATGTCTAAGATACGTTGCTGACCATTGCTGGCCGCGCCGCCCGCTTGCTCGATGAGCCAGCCCATGGGGTTGGCCTCGTACATCAGGCGCAGCTTGCCGGGTTTGTGCGGCTCGCGCGCGTCCCAGGGGTACATGAACACACCGCCACGGGTGAGGATACGGTGCACATCGGCCACCATGGAGGCGATCCAGCGCATGTTGAAGTCTTTGCCGCGTGGGCCGTCTTTGCCTTGCAAACACTCATCGACATAGCGCTTAACGGGCGCGGCCCAGTGCCGCATATTGCTCATGTTGATGGCAAATTCTTGGGTGTCGGCGGGCACGCGCATCTTTTCTTGTGTGAGCACAAAGCTGCCCTGCTCACGGTCGAGCGTGAACATGGCCACGCCGTCGCCCACGGTGAGCACCAAGGTGGTTTGCGGGCCATAAATGCAATAGCCTGCGGCCACCTGCTTGCTACCGGTTTGCAAAAAGTCTTTGGCCTCAACACCGCCACCGCCCTCGGGCTTGGTGAGTACGCTAAAGATGGTGCCAATGCTCACGTTCACGTCGATGTTGCTGGAGCCGTCTAAAGGGTCGAACAGCAGCAGGTATTCGCCTTGCGGGTAGCGATTGGGCACCACGTAAATGCCGTCCATTTCTTCGCTGGCCATGGCGGCCAAATGGCCACCCCATTCGTTGGCTTCGATCAGCACCTCATTGGCAATGATGTCGAGCTTTTTTTGAATCTCGCCCTGTACGTTTTCGCTCTCGGCGCTGCCCAGCACGCCGCCCAACGCACCCTTGTTCACGGCTTGGCTGATGCTCTTGCAAGCGCGCGCCACCACTTCGAGCAACAAACGCAGTTGCGATGGGATCAGCCCGTCGATGCGCTGCTGTTCAACCAGGTAGCGGGTGAGAGAAATTTTTTGTGTCATGGTAGTGGCTGGGTAAGTCGGATTCAGGACGCGAAGGACGCGAAGGACGCGAACATTATGCAAAGAACGCGAAGAACGCAAAAAGAAAACCAAAATTTAATTTAATTTTTGGGCTGTTCTTTCGCGTTCTTTGCGAGTTTTCGCGGCCACTGCGTCCGGCTGTTTGCATTTTCAGTCGGCCAGCGCGCGGGCAACGACCTCGCGCACATCATTGCTTAAATCGGCCTTGGCAGCAACCCGGGCGATGGCTTCGCGGGCGGCGCTGCGGTAGGGCTCGGCCAGCTTCTTCCAGCGGTCGAGCGCCCGCGCCAGGCGCGCGGCCACTTGTGGGTTGATGGCGTCGAGCTCCAGCACGCGCTCGCTCCAAAACACATAGCCTGCCGCATCCGTGCGGTGAAAGCCGCCGGGGTTGGCGCTGCAGTAGCTGAAGATCACGCTGCGCGCGCGGTTGGGGTTGCGCAATGAAAAGTCGCGGTGCGCCATGAGTTGCTTCACGGCCAGCAGGGCGCTGCCGTTCACGTCGGGGCTGGCCGCTTGCAGCGCAAACCATTTGTCGATGACCAAGTCGTCGCCTTGGAACAGAGCGTAGAAGCTTTGCAAAGCCTGCGCCGCCAGTGGGTGGCCCAAGCCCACACTGCCCACCAGGGCCGAGAGCGCGCCCATGCGCTCGCTCATATTGCTGGCGTCTTTGAAGGCTTGGTAAGCCTTGCCGGGCCACACCGCGTCGTGGCTTGGCGCGGCCACCAAACACAGGTTGGCCAGCGCCAAGTTGGCCAGTGCGCGGCGGCCTGCGCTGGCGTGGTCGGGGGTGTAGGCTTGGCCGCGCAGCGTGGCCTGGGCCTGCTCCCACACGGCCTGCCAATCGGCCTGCAAGGCCGTGGCCAGGTGCAGGCGCAGGGCTTCGCGCACGGCGTGGATGCACTGCGGGTCAACCTCGTTTAACTGCTCGGCAATATAGCTTTCAGACGGCAGGGTGAGCAGCAGCTCTTGAAAGGCTGCGTCGAGCTGCGTGCTGCGCGCAATGCTGCGCAGGGCTTTAGTGTAGGCGCTAATTAAGGCGCTGTTTTCAGAGGTAAAAATGCCTGCAATGCCCGCTGATTGTGCGTAGGTAGCTATCAATTGTGTAGCAATACGCAGACCCAGGCGCTGCGCCGCCTCCCAGCGGTTGAAGGCGTCGGAGTCGTGTGCGAGCAGGTGCAAGAGGGCTGCGTCGCTGTAGTTGCAGTCCAAAATAACCGGCGCGCTAAAGTTGCGCAGCAGCGATGGCACGGGCTCGTGGCCGATGTTGGTAAACACCCATTCTTCTTGCGTTTGCGTGAGCACCAGCAGACGCTCAGTGAGGCGCTCGCTGCCTTGGCTCTGCGCCTCGCCTGCCAACTGCAAGGTCAGGGCTTGGCCGCTAGCGTCGAGCAGGGCCAAGCTGATGGGCAGCACAAAGGGTGCATTGGCTGCGTGTCCATTGACAGCAGCGCAGCTCTGGGTCAGCGACAGGGTGTAGCTTTGCGCCTGCGCGTCGTAGCGGCCCACGGCCTGCAGGCGTGGGGTGCCTGCTTGCGCGTACCAGTTTTTGAACTGCGCCAAGTGAGTCGACAGCAGCGAGCCGGGGTTGGCGTCGGCAATCGCTTGGGCAAAGTCGTCGCAGGTAACGGCCTGGCCGTCGTGGCGCGCAAAGTACAGCTTCATGCCTTGGGCAAAACCGTCTTGGCCGACCAAGGTTTGCATCATGCGCACCACCTCGGCACCTTTTTCGTAAATGGTGACGGTGTAGAAGTTATTGATCTCTTGGTATTGGTCGGGCCGCACCGGGTGCGCCATGGGGCCTGCGTCTTCGGCAAATTGCACGGTGCGCAGCAGGCGCACGTCTTCAATGCGCTTGACGGCGCGGGCCGAGGCTACACCGGCCATGTCTTGGCTGAACTCTTGGTCGCGGAACACCGTGAGCCCCTCTTTGAGCGAGAGCTGAAACCAGTCGCGGCAGGTGACGCGGTTGCCTGTCCAGTTGTGAAAATACTCGTGGCCGACCACCGACTCGATGTTGGAAAAATCCACGTCAGTCGCTGTGGCCTGGTTGGCCAACACGTACTTGGTGTTGAAGATGTTCAGGCCCTTGTTTTCCATGGCGCCCATGTTGAAGTCACCCACCGCCACGATCATGAAACGCTCAAGGTCAAGGCTCAAACCAAAGCGCGCTTCGTCCCATGCCACGGCGGCCATCAGCGAGTGCATGGCGTGCTCGGTTTTGTCTAAATCACCCGAGCGCACATAGACTTGCAGCACATGCTCTTGGCCCGCGCGCGAGGTGATGCGCTGCTCGCGGCAGACCAGTTTGCCCGCCACCAGGGCAAACAAATAGCTGGGCTTTTTGTGTGGGTCAACCCACTTGGCAAAGTGGCGGCCGTCTTCTAAGTCGCCTTGTTCAACCAGGTTGCCGTTGGACAGCAGCACTGGGTAGAGCGCTTTGTTGGCGCGCAGGGTGACGCTGTAGCTGGCCATGACGTCGGGCCGGTCTAAAAAGTAGCTGATGCGCCGAAAGCCTTCGGCCTCGCACTGGGTAAAAAACGCCTCGTTGCTGAGGTAAAGGCCGGTGAGGCTGGTGTTTTTAGCAGGTGCGCAGGTGGTGAAAATTTCGACATCAAAGGGCGCGTTGCCCTCGGGCAAATTTTCTAGCACCAGTTGTGCGCCTTCGGTTTTGAAAGACACACCTTGGCCGTTGACCAGCACCCGCGCCAGGTTGAGTTCTTCACCGTCCAGGCGCAGGGCTTGCGCGGCCACCGCAGGGTTGCGGCGCAGGCGCATTGTGTTCAGCACCCGGGTTTTGGCCGGGTCGAGGTCGAAGCACAGATCGACGGTATCAACCCAAAAGGCCGGGGCGCTGTAGTCGGCACGGCGCACCACAGCTGGGGCGGCTTGCCCATCACGCAATAACAACATGCAATTTCTCCAAAAATTCTTGCTTCAATAATGCTTCGTAATCGGGCACTGCGGCCAGCACATGGCTGCCTGCCAATTCAGCAGCGCTGTGGGTCGTGCAAATGGCCACGGCCCGCATGCCCGCGCGCCGCGCCGCTTCAATGCCAAAGGGCGCGTCTTCAAACACAATGCACTCGCAAGCGGTCACGGCTAAACGCTGAGCTGCTTCTAAAAATATAGCAGGCTCGGGCTTACCGGGCAGGCCTTCGTCACCACCGACGATGGCCTGCGGAGCCTGCGCCATTTGCAAATGCCCCATGGCAAAAGCAATGTTGTGGCGGTCGCCTGCCGTGCCTACGCCAATCTTTAAACCCATGCTGCGGGCTTGCGCAGCAAATGCTTGAAAACCCTTCACCTCGGCAAACATCGGCGCAAATAGCGCGCGGTAAATGGCTTCTTTTTCCAGCACATAGGGCAGTGCCTCTGCGGTGCTCATGCTGCGGCCAAACAGCTCGCCCATGCACTCGGTGCCGGTGCGGCCTGTGGTGCGGCGCATCATGTCGGCCAAGTCCATTTGCAGCCGATGGCGGCGGCAAAACTCCACCCAGCTTTGCGCATGGAAAGGCATGGAGTCGATCATGGTGCCGTCCATGTCGAAGATCAGGGCTTGGGTGGAGATAGGGGTGCCCATCACACACCCTGCTTGAGCGAAGCCTCAATGAAAATGTCCAAGTCGCCGTCGAGCACTTTCTGCGTGGCCGACACCTCCACATTGGTGCGCAGGTCTTTGATGCGGCTGTTGTCGAGCACGTAGCTGCGAATCTGGT
>CANFOR010000132.1 GCA_947448675.1 Betaproteobacteria bacterium | reverse complement strand
CTTTGGCTGTTGCCAACCCTTGGAGTTTGGTGCCCCCTTTGGGCAATTTAGAGGCCTACATTTCTGCCGCCAACCGCTTGCCCATGCTCACGCACGATGAGGAGCAGGCCTACGCCAAAAAGCTGCAAGCGCACAACGACCTAGAGGCTGCAGGCAAATTGGTGCTCTCGCACCTGCGCTTGGTGGTGTCGGTTTCACGCAAGTATTTGGGCTATGGTTTGCCGCACGCCGACTTGATCCAAGAGGGCAATATTGGCCTGATGAAAGCCGTCAAGCGCTTTGACCCCGACCAAGGCGTGCGCTTGGTGAGCTACGCCCTGCACTGGATCAAAGCCGAGATCCATGAATACATTTTGAAGAATTGGCGCATGGTCAAAGTGGCCACCACCAAGAGCCAGCGCAAGTTGTTTTTCAACCTGCGCTCCATGAAGCAAGGTTTTAAAGACGACGCCGACGCAGCCACCCACCGCAACACCATGACCGACGCGCAAGTCGATGTGATGGCCGAGCGCCTGAACGTCAAGCGCGAAGAGGTGCTGGAGATGGAAACCCGCATGTCGGGTGGCGATGTCTTGCTGGACCCGTCGCCCAGCGACGACGGCGAAGATGCCTTTGGCCCGATTGCCTATCTGACCGATGCCACGCAGGAGCCCACAGCGCTGATTGAATCGCACCAGCGCGACGTGTTGGCCTCTGACGGTGTGCTGGCCGCGCTGGAACAATTGGACGCGCGCAGCCGCCGCATCGTCGAAGAACGTTGGCTCAAGGTGAACGACGACGGCTCAGGTGGCCTGACCCTGCACGACCTGGCAGCCGAGTACGGTGTGAGTGCCGAGCGGATTCGCCAAATTGAAGTGGCGGCGATGAAGAAAATGAAGAAAACCCTGGCGGAATACGCCTGAGTTTTACACTGCGTTTTTTTACACAAAACGCGTTGCAAGGCGCATGAATAGTGCGTAAGCAACTACTGTTTTTGTAGCAATTCAGTTGTCTACTGGAGCAAAATTTTCAAATCGTCGGCCAGCGCTGCAGGCCCGCTGCCGTAGCGAACGTACAAGCGAATTCGCCCTTGCGGGTCGAACACATAGCTGCCCGCCGAGTGGTCTAGGGTGTAGTTGCTAGGGGTTTTGCCGTCTACTTTTTTGTAGTAAATCTTGAAGGCTTTGGCCAATTCGGGCAGTTGCGTCAGTTCGGGGCGCAGGGCTAAAAAGCTGGGGTCAAAATTGCCCATATAGGCCTTGAGCACCGCTGCTTGATCGCGCTCGGGGTCGAGCGTGATGAAGATGGCTTGGAGCTTGTCGGCGTCTTTGCCCAAAAGCTTTTTAACCTGTGCCAATTCAGCCATGGTGGTGGGGCACACATCGGGGCATTGGGTGTAGCCGAAAAAAACCACCACCGCTTTGCCTTTGAAGTCGCTTAAATTCCGTTGCAAACCGTTGTGGTCAGGCAGTGAAAAACCCTGGGCGTAGTCGGCGCCGGTGATGTCTACAGCTTTGAAGGCTGGCTTGGCGTCTGAACACCCTTGTAGCATAGCGAAAACGGCTACAAGGCATGCCAATAAAGCGTAAATAGCTATGTTTTTTATAGCAAACGAGCGTTGAAAAAAGTGGAACATAGATAGCCTCAAAGCAAATAATGGTCGAGCAGCAAGGCGGCAAACAGCAGCGAGAGGTGGATCAACGAGTAGCGAAAAGTCTTGCGCGCCAAGGCATCAGAATACTCTTTCAGCAAAGCCCATGCGTACCAGCAAAAACCGATGCTCAGCAGCACCGCCGCCGCCAAATACAGCCAGGAACTCATGCCATAGGCGAAGGGCAGCATGCAGGCCGCAAACAGCACCCAGGTGTACAAAAAAACCTGTACCCGCGTGAAGTGGTTGCCGTGGGTAACGGGCAACATGGGCAGGCCCGACTTGCGATAGTCTTCCACGCGGTAGAGCGCCAAAGCCCAAAAATGCGGCGGTGTCCACAAAAATATGATGAGAAACAAAATCAAGGCTTCGGGCCCAACGTCACCGCGCAGCGCGGCCCAGCCCAGCACGGGTGGCATAGCGCCCGAGGCACCGCCAATGACGATGTTTTGCGGTGTGAGCGGCTTCAAAATCACGGTGTAGATAACGGCATAACCGACAAAGGTGGCAAAGGTCAGCCACATGGTGAGCGGGTTCACATACACGTAAAGCAGGTACGAGCCCATGCCACACAGCGCTGCCGAGAAGAGCAGGGTTTGGGGATTGCTCAGCTCGCCTTTGGCGGTGGGCCGCCAGGCGGTGCGGCGCATTTTGGCGTCGATACCTTGCTCGACAATGCAATTGAAAGCCGCGGCCGCCCCCGCTACCAACCAAATGCCAGCGCAGGCGATCAAGCCAACCCGCAGCTCCAGACCAGAGGGTAGGCCGGGTACGGCTAGCACCATGCCGATCAGCGCGCAAAACACAATCAGCTGCACTACCCGGGGTTTGGTGAGCGCGTAAAACTGGCGCACGATGTTCATGCTAGGGGCCTAGAAAGAGGGTAGTGAGAGTCGTTCGACGCATGCACCGCGCTGCGTGTGCGCACCCAGCAGCCGGTGAGCACGATCACCATGGCCGCAGCACCGCCAGTGTGCAACAGGGCTGCGAACAGGGGCCAGTCTAAAACCACGTTGGACAAACCGGTGGCCAGTTGCAGCAGCAGCAGGCCCGCCAAATAGAGGGCTTGTGTGCGCAAGGCCGCCACGCGGTAGAGCTGCCACGCCAAGCGCGACAAAACCAGCAGCACCAGCACGGCCATGAGCCGGTGCACGATATGGATGGCGGTGAGGGCTTGCACGGTGATGCTGCTGCCGTCGTTCGAAACGCCCAAGGCACGCCAGAGTTCAAAGCCGTGCGCAAAGTCCATCGCTGGCCACCATTGGCCTTGGCAGCTGGGAAAACCATTGCAAATCAGCACTGCATAGTTGGTGCTCACCCAGCCGCCCAGCGCAATTTGGCAGCACAAGAGGGCAAAGCCCAGGCCGAGCAGGGTTTGCGTGCGCTCGGCCAGGAGCACCGCTTGGCTGGGCTGTGTTTGCAGACGGTAGCGTTCGGTTTGCGTTTTGAGCAGGGCCAGCAAAGCCATCCCGCCCAGCAAATGCAAGGTGACGATGGCGGGGAACAGTTTCCAGGTCACGGTGAGTGCACCAAAGGCCCCTTGTACGCACACCCACAGCAATGTGAACGTTGCCCACCATGGCGAGATGCCCAGTAGTTTGCGCTCGCGCCAAGCGGCAATGGCCAGGGTGAGGATCAACACGCCCACGCCGGTGGCCAGGTAGCGGTGCAGCATCTCGACCCAGGCTTTGCCGTGTGTGACCGGCCCGCTGGGCATTGCAGCTTGGGCTTGCGCGATGTGTAGCGCAGCACCCACTGGGCTGGCCTGCCCGTAGCAGCCGGGCCAGTCCGGGCAGCCCAGGCCGGAGTCGCTCAAGCGGGTGTAGGCTCCAAACAGCACCAAGTCGAAGGTGAGAAACAGTGTGAACAGGGTCAGCAACTGGATGCGCTGGCCCAAATTCGCATTGCGCGCACGCAGCCAAACCCAGGCCAGTGGGCCCATGGCCAAGAGCAAGCCCATGCACATCACCTGCAGCGCAGGAGATAAATTCACCAAAGACTGGCTGGCGTCTGGGCTCATGGCTGCTGGGCCTTGGCGGCCGCGCGACCGGGCTCGTCCCAGGAGGCGCTGGCGCGCAGCAGGCGGTCCAGGTCACGCTTGGCTTTGGCCGCGGCTGCCAAGTCCATGCCCGCAGGGAAGCGCATCATCCAATTGCCCAGTGGATCGACCACAAAAATGTGTTCGACCAATGTGCGCCCTGCTGCGGGCGTGAGCCAGGCCGCCAGATCGGCAGCTGGAACGCGCAGCACCGTAGCGCCTTGCAAGGCGGCTTGCAGCTTGGGTTGGATGGGCTCCGCGTCGCTGACCAACCAAACCCGGTCAACACGGTCCATCTCTTTGCCCATGGACTCGCGCAATTGGCGCGACCAGTACAAGTTGTTTTGGCATGCCGTCTCGCAGGCTGCAGGGGCCACGCTGAGCAGCAACCATTGGCCGTTAAGGCTTTGTAAGTTCTGCGTTTGGCCCTGCAGGTCTTGCGCGGCCAAGGCGGGCAGAGGACGTTGCGGGTTGATAAGTTCACCGAAATTGCGCCGCGCCTCGGGGCGCACCACATAGTAGGTGAAGTAAGAAGCCACGACCGGTGCGGCGCAAATGAGCATCACCACCAGCATCTTGACGCGGCCCTGCCAAGTGCGCCGCGCAGCGGCGGGCGCAAGCGCCTGCACCGAGGGCAGGGAGTGCACGGTCAGGCCCAAGGGCTCATCGGGCAGACTAGGTGGAACGGGTACGGACATAAGGGGCAATCCACTGAAACCAAAGATACAAACCAATCAGCAAGGCACTGAGCGCAAACCATTGCACTGCGTAGCCATAGTGTTTTTCAACACCCAGGTTGGGCGCGCTCCAATGGCGTTGCAGCCCGTCTGGCGCGCCAAGGTTTTCGCCAGCCGTTTGCTGCAAGCTGGCGTCGAGTACGCTCAAACCAGTGCTGCGCGCTAAATCCGTCAAGTCTAGATTTTGCCGGATTGCGCCCTCTGGCGCGGGCGCTGCGCCCGACAGGCTTGCGGGCGCATAGATTTTAGAAGGCGCAGCCGACAAACGGCCTTCAATGCGCACCAAGCCTGTGGGCGTAACGATCGTGGGCAGCTTGGTGCGCTGCATAAAATCGCGCTGCACCCAGCCGCGCTGCACCACGATCACCGTGCCTTGTGGCAATAGTTTGAGGGGTGTGAGTACAAAAAAACCGGGAACGCCGTCCATCTGCCGGTTGTCTAAAAACACCGTGGCATGGGGTAGCCATTCGCCTTGCAACAGGGCTTGGCGGTACACCAAAGATGCTATATTTTTGCTAGCTGACAACGCAATGTTATCAAGCCTTTCCAGGCTATTTTGCTTCAAAATATCGGCTGCAATGGCCTCTTTTTGGGCAGCGCGGCGCAGTTGCCAAAAACCCATCGATGCAGTGAGCGAGGCGGCCAAAAGCGTAGCCACCGTAATGAGCCAAAAACTTTTGTGCAGCTTCACGGGATAATCCAAGCCATGGGTTCTATCGTTTTCATCGCATTCGTCGCCATCATCGCCTGTTTGGCGCTGGCACTGTTCTTTATGCTGCGCCCGGGCTCGCCCGACAAGCGGCGCACGCACTTCATGGCGCGTGCCTTGGCCATGCGGGTGGGTTTTTCAATTTTGATCTTTCTGTGCATTTTGATTGGCTGGAAGCTCGGCATCATTCACCCCACGGGTATTCCGCTAGGAAAGTAAGAGGCTCAAGTAAGAGGCAAGACGCTCAAAGTAAAAAGGCCGCAATGCGGCCTTTTTAAAGGGGGCTTAGCTCACATCCAGTACACCAAGATGTACAGACCGAGCCAGACCACGTCCACGAAGTGCCAGTACCAAGCGGCACCTTCGAAACCAAAGTGCTTGCTGGAGCTGAAGTGGCCTTTTTGCAGGCGCAATGTGATGAAGAGCAGCATCAGCATGCCAACAAACACGTGAAAACCGTGGAAGCCCGTCAGCATGAAAAAGGTCGAACCGTACATGCCCGATGTGAGCTTGAGGTTGAGCTCGTGGTACGCATGAAAGTACTCGTAGCCTTGCACAAACAAGAAGGTCACGCCCAGGGCGACGGTGAGCCACATAAAACCAATGGTCTTTTTGCGCTTGTCTTCGAGCAGGGCGTGGTGGGCGATGGTGAGCGTGACGCCCGAGCTGAGCAAGAGTGCGGTGTTGATGGTGGGCAACCAAAACGGCGTCATGGTCTGGAAGGGCTCAATGATGTCGGCTGGCGAAGCGGTTACGCCAGGTGCCACGCTGGGCCAGACGGCTTTGAAGTCGGGCCAGAGCACGGCATTGTCTAAGCTGCCCAGCATAGGCACCGAGTGCGAGCGTGCCCACCACAGGGCAGAGAAGAAGGCACCGAAGAACATCACTTCAGAGAAGATGAACCAACTCATGCTCCAGCGGAAAGACAGGTCGATCTTGCGCCCGTATTGGCCGCCTTCGCTCTCACCAATCGACTGGCTGAACCACTGGAACAGCACTACAAACAGCCAGAGTAGGCCAAAAGTTAAAGACCATTTGCCCCAGTCGGCGCCATTGATCCATTGGCCTGCGCCCAAGATAACCCAAAACAGGCCAAAGGCCGCCATAGCCGGGTGGCGTGAGGGCTGGGGAACAAAATAATAGGGCGCGCTGCTGGGCGCTGCGGTGCTGTGTGCTACTGAACTCATGTTGATCCTGACTCTTTCTCGATACGCTTACTTGCCCACCACCAGGTGAACAAAAACCATTAAACCGACTACAAAAACAAAACAAGCGGCTATACCCACCACAATGATGTGAATCGGGTTGAGCTGCGCAATATCTTCTTGGTATTCAGTGCCTTTGCGCAAGCCGACAAATGACCAGAGCACCGCCTGCACGGTGCGCAGCAGAGAAACTTTTTTAGCGGGCAGCAAAGGAGCGCTCATACCGAAGCCTTCACAAGGCTGGCAGCAGATAAGGCAGGTGGCGAAGGCGCTAAAACCGTGGACTGCGGCGCGGGCGGCGTTTTGCTGCCCACTTCAAAAAACGTGTACGACAAAGTGATGGTGTTCACATCTTTGGGCAGTTTGTTGTCGATCACAAACACCACGGGCCATTGCTTCTTCTCGCCTGCGTCCAGCGTGTATTGGTTGAAGCAAAAACACTCTACCTTGTTGAAATGCGCCATGGCCTGCTTGGGTGCGTAGCTGGGAATCGCTTGCGCAGCCATACGGCGGTTTTGGGTGTTTTGAAACTCGTACATCACCGTGGTCAACTCGCCAGGGTGTACTTGCAAGGAACGCACCGCAGGTTTGAAGTCCCATGCGCCACGGGCGTTGGCATCAAACTCGACGGTGATGCTGCGCGACAAATCTACTTGCGAATTGGCTGGTGTAAGCGACGCGGCACCGGGCAAAGTTTTGTCGCCCAAAGCCAAAATATTGATGCCCGTGGCCTCACAAATCGCTTCATATAGCGGCACCAGGGCGTAGCCAAAGGCAAACATGCCGCAGACCACTACCAGGAGTTTGCGCAGCATCAAGGTGTTGGAGGAGAGTTTGCGCATGGCTTAGTGCTGCAGGTAAACCATTTTGGCCATAAAGCCGACAAAGAACACGATGGCAATCGAGGCCAAGATCAGCCCTGTGCGGACATTGGCCTTGCGCTGTTGTGCTTTGTGTTCTTGCTGGTTCATGGCGTTGTATCTGGCAGGCTGAGGCAATGATCTTGGTTGCTGCAGCATTGAGCTTGGGCGGGGTTTCAAAGGTGTGGAATGGCGCTGGTGAGGGCACTTCCCATTCCAGG
This sequence comes from Betaproteobacteria bacterium, assembly GCA_947448675.1. Lineage (GTDB taxonomy): Bacteria > Pseudomonadota > Gammaproteobacteria > Burkholderiales > Burkholderiaceae_C > CANFOR01. The sequence continues at coordinate 405 of CANFOR010000132.1, read as the reverse complement.
CCTTCTGCGCCTTCCCAAGGGCTTTGTACGGCCTTCTCGCCCTTGCCACGCATGGCGGGAATGACAATCCAGAAGATGAAGTAAACCTGGGCAAAACCAAAGAAGAACGCACCGACCGAAGCAATGGCGTTGAAGTCGGCAAACTGCATCGGGTAGTCGGCATAGCGGCGCGGCATACCGGCCAGGCCCAGGAAGTGCATGGGGAAGAAGGTCACATTAAATGCGATCAGGCTCCACCAGAAGTGGATCTTGCCGCGCGTTTCGTTGTACATCACGCCCGTCCACTTGGGGCACCAGTAGTAAAAGCCCGAGAACATGGCGTAGAGCGAACCAGCCACCAGCACGTAGTGGAAGTGGGCCACCACGTAGTAGGTGTCTTGGAACTGAATGTCCAGCGGTGCCAGG
>CANFOR010000131.1 GCA_947448675.1 Betaproteobacteria bacterium | reverse complement strand
CATCCTGATCAACATGATGAACAGCCTGCTCAAAGACTACCCGGCGCGCTGGGCGGTCTGCGTGTTCGATGCCAAGGGCCCGACCTTTCGCGACGCCTGGTACCCCGCCTACAAAGCCAACCGCTCGCCCATGCCCGACGAGCTGCGCAGCCAGATCGAACCAATCCACGAAGTGGTGCGCCTGATGGGCTGGCCCGTGCTGGCAGTGGAAGGCGTAGAGGCTGACGACGTGATCGGCACGCTGGCCCATATAGCCGCGCAGCAGGGCATTGAGGTGATTGTGTCGAGCGGCGACAAAGACCTGAGCCAACTGGTAAACCAGCACATCACCATCATCGACACCATGAACGGCAAGCGTCGCGACGTGGCCGGCGTGACGGCCGAGTTTGGCGTGCCACCCGCGTTGATGGTGGACTACCAAACCCTGGTCGGTGACACCGTAGACAACGTGCCCGGTGTGCCCAAAGTCGGTCCCAAAACGGCTGCGAAATGGCTGATGGAATACGGCTCGCTCGACGCGCTGGTGGCGCGCGCGCACGAGGTCAAAGGCGCGGTCGGCGAGCACCTGCGTGGCGCGCTGGACTGGTTACCGCAGGGCCGCAGACTGGTGACCATCAAGACAGATTGCGACTTATCTACCGAAGTTCCAGGCCTTCCTGCTCTGGATTCCATAGCGCTCCAGGCACAAAGTACGGTCGATTTGAAGCTTTTTTATGAAAAATACGGCTTCAAAGGACTGGCCAAGGCGGTTGAGGGCAAGGCCGCTCGCCCTGAGCCTGTCGAAGGATTGCCAGGATTGCAAGGGTCACAAGCACTCGCACCTTCGCAGCCCGAACGCGCTGGCGCAGCAGGCCTGTTCGACGAGCCCGCGCCGCAAGTCTCTAGCGTCTCGCAAACCGCCTATGACACGGTGCTCAGTTGGGAAGCCTTTGACGCGTGGCTGGTAAAAATCGAAGCCGCTGATTTGGTCGCGCTCGACACCGAAACCACCTCGCCCGACGAGATGCGGGCGCAAATTGTCGGCCTGTCCTTCAGCGTCCAAGCTGGCGCAGCGGCCTACATTCCGCTGGCCCACAGTGGCCCTGATGCACCAGCGCAATTGCCGCTTGGCGAAGTCTTGGCCAAGCTCAAGCCGTGGCTAGAAAACCCCAGCAAAAAGAAGCTCGGCCAGCATGTCAAATACGACCGCCACGTGTTCGCCAACCACGGCATTGAAGTGCAAGGCTATGCGCACGACACCATGCTGCAAAGCTATGTGCTCGAAGTGCACAAGCCCCACGGCCTGGCCAGTCTGGCCGAGCGCCACGTGGGCCGCCAAGGCATTGCCTACGAAGATCTGTGTGGCAAGGGCGTGCACCAAATTTCGTTTGCGCAGGTCGATGTAGCCAAAGCCGCTGAGTATTCGTGTGAAGACTCTGACCAAACCCTCGACGTGCACAGTGTGCTGTGGCCGCGCTTGCAGCGCGAGCCGCAGACCGAGAGCGGCCTGGGCTTCATCTACGCGCTGGAGATGGAAAGCAGCGAGACGCTCTACCGCATCGAGCGCAATGGCGTGCTGATCGACGCACCCCTGCTGGCCGCGCAAAGCCAGCAGCTGGGCCAGCGCATCTTGCAGCTAGAGAGCGAAGCGCACCTGCTGGCGGGCCAGCCCTTTAACCTGGCCAGTCCCAAGCAGATTGGCGAAATTTTCTTCACTAAACTGGGCTTGCCTGTTATTAAAAAAACCGCCACTGGCGCACCCAGCACCGACGAAGAAGTGCTAGAAAAATTGGCCGAAGACTACCCCTTGCCCGCCAAAATTTTGGAGCACCGCGGCCTGGCCAAGCTCAAGGGCACCTACACCGACAAACTGGCCCAACTGGCCCACCCCCGCACTGGCCGCGTGCACACTCACTACGCCCAAGCTGTGGCCGTAACGGGGCGGCTGAGTAGCAACGATCCGAACCTGCAAAACATCCCCATCCGCACGGCCGAGGGCCGCCGTGTGCGCGAGGCCTTTGTGGCCGCGCCCGGTTGCCGCATTGCCAGCGCCGATTACAGCCAGATCGAGCTGCGCATCATGGCCCACATCAGCGAAGACGAAGCCCTGCTCAGAGCCTTTCACGAGGGCCAAGATGTGCACCGCGCCACCGCAGCCGAAGTGTTTGGCCTGCCTGTGGGCGATGTCAGCAGCGAGCAGCGCCGCTACGCCAAGGTGATTAACTTTGGTCTCATTTACGGCATGAGCGCCTTTGGCTTAGCGCGCAACCTGGGCATTGACAACACCGCTGCCAAGAACTACATCGAACGCTACTTTCAGCGCTTTGCAGGGGTGAAGCGCTACATGGACGAAACCCGGCTTTCGGCCAAAAGCAAGGGCTATGTAGAAACCGTGTTCGGCCGCCGACTGGTGCTGCCCGAGATCAACTCCCCGACTGGCCCGCGCCGCGCCGGAGCCGAGCGCGCCGCCATCAACGCGCCCATGCAAGGCACCGCCGCCGACCTCATCAAGATGAGTATGAACAAAGTGCAGCAGGTGCTCGACGCCGAGCAGCGTGGCACCAAAATGATCATGCAAGTGCACGACGAACTGGTGTTTGAAGTGCCCCAAGCCGAGGTCGATTGGCTTAAGGTAGAAGTGCCGCGCCTAATGGCCAGCGTGGCCCAGCTCAAGGTGCCGCTCTTAGCCGAGGTGGGCGTGGGCGCGAACTGGGACGAGGCGCACTAGACCAGGCGCACAGGTATCATGCCCTTATGAAAAAAACAGTACCTTCTACGCATTCCCCCGAACACGGCTTTGCCTATAGCCGTGCGTATTTTGAGAACCTGGTGGACAGCGCTTTAGCGCACGCCAAAAAGCTCGGCGCCAGCAATGCTGGGGCCGAGGCTTCCGAGGGCTGTGGCCTGTCGGTCAGCGTGCGCAAGGGCGAGCTAGAAACCGTGGAGCGCAACCGCGACAAATCTTTGGGCGTTACGGTCTATTTGGGCCAGCAGCGCGGCAATGCCAGCACCTCAGACTTCTCAGCGGCGGCCATAGCGCAAACCGTGCAAGCGGCCTATGATATTGCCCGCTTCACCGCGGAAGACAGTTTTGCTGGCCTGCCCGACGTGCCCGACGTGGCCACGGCCGCGCAGCAGCCCGCGCTCGACCTGTTCCACCCCTGGGCGATAGACAGCGAGGGCGCAGCCCAATTGGCCCTGGAATGCGAGGCCGCGGCCCTGGCCACCAGCAAAAAAATCACCAACAGCGAAGGCGCAGGCGTGTCGGCCCAGCAAAGCCATTTTTTCAGCGCCCACACGCACGGTTTTCGCGGTGGCTACGCCAGCTCGCGGCACAGCCTGTCGGTCGCGCCGATAGCGGGCAAGGGCGACGGTATGCAGCGCGATGCCTGGTACAGCTCCATGCGCGACGCGCGCGAGCTGGCCAGTGCCAAGGCCGTGGGCCGCTACGCCGCCGAGCGCTCGCTCAGCCGTTTGCACGCCCGCAAAATCGCCACCACACAGTGCCCGGTGCTGTTTGAGTCGCCCCTGGCGGCGGGCTTGCTCGGCGCCTATGTGCAGGCCACCAGTGGCGGCGCGCTCTACCGCAAGAGCACGTTTTTGCTCGACTCTCTGGGCAAGCGCGTGCTGCCCAAACACATCGACATTACCGAAGACCCGCATCTGCTGCGCGGCAAAGGCAGCTCGCCCTTTGACGAAGAAGGCGTGCGCACCACGGCCCGCCAAGTGGTGCGCGCGGGCGTGTGCGAAGGCTATTTTTTGTCGAGCTACAGCGCGCGCAAACTCGGTATGCGCACCACTGGCAACGCTGGCGGCTCGCATAACCTCAGCATGAGCAGCCGCTTCACCCAACCGGGCGACGACCTAAAGGCCATGCTGCAAAAACTCGGCACCGGCCTGTTCGTCATCGAGCTGATGGGACAGGGCGTGAACTACGTAACGGGCGACTACTCGCGCGGGGCCAGCGGCTTTTGGGTCGAGAAGGGCCGCATAGCCTACCCCGTGCAAGAGATCACCATAGCGGGCAACTTGAAAGACATGCTGCAAGGCATCCTAGCTGTAGGCGCAGACGTGTACAACTACGGTGCCAAAAGCGTTGGCTCCATTTTGGTGAACCGGATGAAAGTGGCAGGGAGTTAGGGGGGCAGTGGCGGAGTTGTTGCACTCGGTTTGCTATAGAATATATAGCTTAATACGCATATTCTACGGGCGTTGCGGCCGTTTTCTACTCTAACGCCCTCGCAAAATTGACCCTGCTACGCCTAGAGGCGCGGCCTTGCGTGCGGAAAATGCAGGTAATTCTTTGCCATTCTGCTCGCCATGCAAAGGCGTTGCTTGTGCATTTGCATGGTGGCTTGGAGAGTCATGGTGTCTCAACGCTGACTTTGATGGCGCTAAACCATGCCGCATATTGGGCAATATCGGCATCCGTCAGGCTTTTAGCGATCATGCTCATGATGTCGCTTTGGCGTTTGCCACTGCGGTAGTTGCGCAGTTGCTCGCTCACGTAAATGGCCTGCTGACCCGCTAGGTTGGGTGCGTTGGGGAGTGTGGCAATACCGTTGGCCCCATGGCATAAGGCGCACGCCACGTCTGCTTTGGCACGGCCCTCTGCCACATCATCGGCGTAGCTGCTGAAGGCCAGAAAGAACAAGCAAATCAAAAGTACTTTTTTCATGGTGTTTTCATCTAAAAAAATAGGGGCCCACAAATGGGCCCCGTTTTGAATGAAATCAAAGGCTTGGAGCCTTTGATCCAGCCGCCATCAATTGCCGGTGTAGCTGATGCGGTACAGGGCGCCAGCGTAGTCGTCAGACACCAAGATGGAGCCGTCAGGCAAATTGGCTACGTCCACTGGGCGCGCCAGAGCCCGGCCGGTAACTTTGTCCAAGAAGCCGTCGGCAAACACTTCTGACGCGCCTGCATTGCCATCGGCCTTGATCGGCACGAAGTTGATCAGGTAGCCACTGGGCACGGTGCGGTTCCATGAGCCATGGGACGCCACAAAGAGGCCGCCTTGGTATTTCTTGGGGAAGGCCGTACCCGTGTAGTGGGCCAAACCCAGCTGAGCCTGGTGGGCAGGGAACTCAACTTGCGGGTAGATGTGGCCAGCAGGTTCCTTCATGTCCTTCAGGTCAGGTGCAGCAGGGGAGCCCGCCACTTTGAAATGCCCGTTGTAGTACGGGAAACCAAAGTGCTCGCCTGGTTTGGAGATTTTGTTCAGCTCGCCTGGGGGAATGTCATCACCCAATCCGTCCACCTGATTGTCGGTGGCCCAGATGTCGCCCTTAGGCCCAATGGACAATCCGGCAGGGTTGCGCATGCCCTTGGAATACACCATGCGGCCGGTGCCATCGAGCCCGTTGTAACGCACGATGCCGCCAATACCCAGTTCATCAAACAAGGCCACTTTTTCTGCGGGTTGCACGTTGTAAGGCTGGCCGAGGTTGACAAAAATCTTGCCATCTTTGTCCACTTTGCAAACGCGGCCAGTGTGGTTGAAAGACTGCTCCTCTACAGGAATCAGCTTGCCCTCAGGGACGATGACGCCGACTGCTACGTCCGGACCCTCGTAAAAGTATTCGGCTGCGGGGAAGTGCAAAATGCGGTTGGATTCGGCAACGATCAGGAAGCCATCTTTGGTAAAGCACACGCCATTGGGGTTGCTGAACTTAATAGACGGTGCAAAGGCCTTGACCTCGGTGGCCGCATCGCCGTTGTTGCGGTTGGTCACGGCCCAAACGGTGGTTTTGCGGGTGCCCACAAAGAGCATGTTGGTGGAAGGTGCAACCGCCATATAACGCGCATCTGGAACCACTGCGTACAGTTCAATTTTGAAGCCGTCAGGCAGTTTGACTTTTTTCAAATTTGCCCGTATCGCATCAGCATTCTTACCTTCTTGCGGAACATTGGCAATGTTCATGTTCGTTGAGGTATTGCCCATGCGCTGAAGCGTCGAGAGGTTTTGATCCTGGGCAATGGCCACGCTCGCACCGAGTGAGGTAACCGCAACCGCTAGCGCGGCAAGCTTAAAGTATTTCATATGGTCTCTTTCCGGTTTTTGTGACAACAATTAACGAAGGGCTTGTGCAAATAAATTTAAATTTATTATTGCCCGAAGTAAATTTAGTCAATTGGTACCATATACGTTAGAGGGTTAACCCCGAACGTGAACAAATGCACAGTAGCGTTGGTAAAAAACACTCATTGACTGTGCAGCCAGCTGCCGCAAGGCTGCCGTCACCCCTGAGGAGTCAACTTTGCGTGGTATTTACGACGTTAAAGCTGCCTTCACCGCGACCGAGACCTGGCCCATGTCGGCCTTGCCTGCGAGCTGGGCTTTCACGGCTGCCATCACTTTGCCCATGTCGCCGGGGCCTGCGGGGCGGCCCAGCTCGGTGGACAGGTAGGCGACGATGCTTTTCACCTCGGCGTGCACTTCGTCGGCGGACAGGCGCGCAGGCAGGTAGACCTGCAGCACTTTCACCTCGGCAATTTCCACGTCGGCCAGGTCTTGGCGGCCCGCTTTTTCAAAAGCCTCGATGCTGTCTTTGCGCTGCTTGAGCATTTTGTCAACGATGGCAACGACCATGGCGTCGTCGAGCGTGACGCGCTCGTCCACCTCTTTTTGCTTCATGGCCGAGGTGAGCAGGCGAATCGTGCCCAGACGCAGCGTGTCTTTGGCGCGCATGGCGTTCTTCATGTCGTCGGTGATGGTGTCTTTGAGGCTCATGGTGGTACTCGCTGGGGTGGGGAACTGAAAAACAAAAAGCCTGCTGTGGGTGACCCCAAGCAGGCTTTGTGGTGCCGCAAGGGCAGGGCTTAGTACAGCTTTTTAGGCAGTTGCATCGAGCGCACGCGCTTGTAGTGGCGCTTGACGGCTGCTGCCTTCTTGCGCTTGCGTTCAGCGGTGGGTTTTTCGTAGAACTCGCGGGCGCGCAGGTCGGTCAAAAGGCCGAGCTTTTCAATGGTGCGCTTAAAGCGGCGCAGGGCCACGTCAAAGGGCTCGTTTTCTTTTACACGGATGGTCGTCATTACGTAATGGTTTCAATAATGTGCCGCTCTGTACGCTAAGGAGATCGGGCCTTGGCGGGCAGTGTCGGCGGGGGTCCCCAACTCAAAAGGTGATCAGGCCGTTGGGGTTTGCCAGCAAAGCCTAGGATTATAGCGCTAAAGCAGCTGCCCGTCGCCTGCTAAAGCGTTGTCTAAACGCTGCAATAGCGTGTCTAAGCGCGCATCGTGTACCGCGCCGTTGTCTGCCGGTGCTTCGGTGTTGGCAAAGCCGGAAGCCGCAAAGCCGGAAGCCGCAAAATGTGACGCGCTCACTGCGGCCTCGCGTTCCGACACCTCAAAAGCCATGTTCAGCGCGGCCAGCACGGCAATGCGGTCGCGCGCCTTGATCTTGCCGCCATCGCGGATTTTGCACATGGCCGAGTCGACCCGCTCTACGGCGTCGAGCAGGCGCGACTGCCCGCCCTCCGGGCAGCCGAGCAAATAGCTCTGGCCCATGATTTGCACTTCAAGTTGTTTGGCCGTCATGGGCTGGTGCTTTCTTTGCCCATTGCTTTGCCCATCACTTCGGGCAGGCGTTCGAGCAGGGCGTCAACGCGCGAGCGCGCCGCCGACAGGCGCGACTTGAGCGAGTCGCGCTCTTGGGTGATGGTGTCGAGCTGCTGGGCCAGCAGGGCATTGGTGCGCTGCAGTTCTTCGTGGCGCAAGAGCAAACGCTCGACGCGGTCGACGATGTGGTCGACCTGTGAGACATTGTGAGAAGAGGAGGGCTGGAGGTTTGCCATGTCTGCGCGATTGTAGGCTGGGCCGAACACACCCAGCGTAAAATGCGCAGCGTTGGTGCTCGCGGTGTGGTTCACACGCTGCAGTTCAACGGGAAGCAGGAGAAGTTTCGCACACACTGCGTGAAACCTCCACCTGCGCTGCCCCCGCAACGGTCAAGCGAACGCGCTG
>CANFOR010000130.1 GCA_947448675.1 Betaproteobacteria bacterium | reverse complement strand
CTTGGATGAGCTGAAACTCGCCGATGCTCTGGCCAAACTGTTTGCGCTCGTGCACATAGGGCACCACGCTGTCCATCACGCTTTGCATGATGCCCAGCGGCCCGCCAGTGAGCACGGCACGCTCGTAGTCGAGCCCGCTCATCAGCACCTTGGCGCCGCTGTTCAAACCACCCAAAATATTTTGCGCAGGCACTTCGACGTTGTTGAACACCAGCTCGCCGGTATGGCTGCCGCGCATGCCCAACTTGTCGAGCTTTTGCGCGACGCTAAAACCCTTCATACCCTTCTCGATCAGAAATGCGGTGATGCTGCGGGCACCGCCGCCAGCCGCCCGGCCGCCCGAAGGCTGGCGAGCCCCCTCGGGGGGCAGCGACCCGCGCAGCGGCGCAGCGTGGGGGTCGTCATTGCCGAGCTCGGTTTTGGCGTACACCACCAAGGTATTGGCGTCTGGCCCATTGGTGATCCACATTTTGCTGCCGTTCAGAAGGTAGTAGCCGCCTTTGTCCTGCGCTTTGAGCTTCATGCTGATGACGTCAGAGCCCGCACCGGGCTCGCTCATGGCCAGTGCGCCAACGTGTTCACCGCTGATGAGTTTGGGCAGGTATTTGGCGCGTTGCTCGGCTGTGCCGTTGCGCTTGATTTGGTTCACGCACAGGTTGCTGTGCGCGCCATAGCTCAGGCCCACACTGGCGCTGGCACGCGAGATTTCTTCCATGGCGATCATGTGGGCCAGGTAGCCCATGTTAGCGCCGCCGTACTCCTCGCCCACGGTGATGCCCAGCACGCCGAGTGCGCCCATTTGCGGCCACAGGTGCATGGGGAACTGGTCGCTGCGGTCGATCTCGGCGGCGAGCGGGGCGATCTCGGTTTGCGCAAACTCACGCACCGCGTCGCGCAGGGCGTCGATGTCTGCGCCGAGTTGAAAGTTCAGGCCAGGGAGGTTGTGGATAGCGCTCATTTACAGGCCTTTTTGTCGTGCTGTTTGTCGTGTTTAGCGAGCAGGTTGCGCGCTTCTTTTTCATGCGCTTTGACCTCCTCTAAATTGGCTTGCAACTCGGTGAGCTGGGCCTCTAACTCACCTCGGTGGCTGCCCAGCACGTTTAAAAATTTCTTCAACTGGGGCACGGTGTCGCGCGGGCTGTCGTACATGTCGATCAGCTCTTTGGCCTCGGTCAGGCTGAGGCCCAGGCGCTTGGCGCGCAGTGTCAGCTTGAGCCGGGTGCGGTCGCGCGCGCTGTAGACGCGGCTGCGCCCGCCGGGGCCGCTGCGCTCGGGGCGCAGCAGGCCCATGTCTTCATAAAAACGCATGGCGCGGGTGGTCAGGTCAAACTCTTTGGCCAGGTCGCTGATGCTGAAGGTGTTGCTGCTCATTGCCAATGTTCCACGCTTGCCCCTAGGTGACTGCTCTAGCCTTGCTGCGCGCCTACAATGGCCTGCGCAGTTGACGTTTACGTAAACGTCAATTATGAACGAAAAGCCAACCCCTGTAGTCCCATGGCCCCTTATGAACGCACTTGAATCGCAGATCCACTACCCCCTGGGCAACAGCCTGCCCGAAAGCGGCCGCACACTAGAGGTCGCGCCTGGCGTGCGCTGGATTCGCATGGCCCTGCCCTTTGCGCTCGACCACATCAACCTGTGGCTGCTGCGCGACTGCCTGGACGGCCGCGAGGGCTGGACGGTGGTGGACTGCTGCATCCACGCGCCGCAAGCCCAGGCCCAGTGGGAACAAATTTTTGCCAACGAGCTGCAAGGGCTGCCGATTCTGCGCGTGCTGGTGACCCACATGCACCCCGACCACATGGGCCTGGCGCACTGGCTGTGCGAGCGCTGGCAAGCCCCGCTGTGGATGAGCGCCACCGACTACAACGTGGCCCGCATTGGCTCGCTCAATGGCACCGGCTTTGGCGGCCAGCGCGCGGCCGACTTCTTTGCCTCGCACGGTTTAATCGACCCCGAGTCGGTCGCCAAAATTGCCGCGCGCAGCAACTACTATTCGAGCATGGTGCCGCAAGTGCCCAGCAGCTTTCGGCGCTTGATGGACGGCAACTTGGTGCGCATTGGCGATCACACTTGGCGTTGCATCAGCGGCTACGGCCACGCGCCAGAGCACATTGCGCTGTATTGCGAGACGCTCAAGGTTTTGATCGGCGGCGACATGATGCTGCCGCGCATCTCGACCAATGTGAGCGTGCACGACGTGGAGCCCGAGGCCGACCCGCTGACGCAGTTTTTGCAGTCCATCGACAAGTTTGCAGCCCTGCCGCCCGACACTTTGGTGCTGCCCTCGCACGGCAAACCTTTTGCCAGCCTGCATGTGCGCATAGCCCAGCTGCACCAGCACCACCGCGAGCGCTTGGCCGAGGTGATGGAGGCCTGCGCCCAGCGGCCCTGCAGCGGCGCAACCATCGTGCCTATCATGTTCAAACGCCCGCTCGACCTGCACCAAATGACCTTCGCCATGGGCGAGGCCGTGGCGCATTTGCATGCGCTGTGGTTGGAAGGGAAGCTGGCACGCACGCTGGACGCCGATGGCGTTTACCGCTTTAGCGTGGTGTGATTTTTAGTGCTGTTTAGTGTCTGCTAAGGCAGCAACAACAGCGTTACCAGCGCGGCACCGCATCGTCGCGCAGCTCGGCGCGCAATGCTGCATGGTTGGGCATGACGCTGGCCACGGTGTCCCAAAAGCGGGGGCTGTGGTCCATCACGCGCAGGTGGGCCAGTTCGTGCGCGACCACGTAGTCGAGCACGCTCATGCGCAGGTGCACCAAGCGCCAGTTGAGTCGGATCGAGCCGTCTGCGCTGGCGCTGCCCCAGCGGGTGCCCGCGCTGGAGAGCGAGAGCTTCTTCCACTGCACACCCAGCTGGGGCGCAAAGTGGTTCAGGCGCTCGGTAAAAATGCGCTTGGCTTGGCGCATCAGCCAGGCTTGCACGGCGTCGCGGATTTGCTGCTGGCTGGCGTGCTGCGGCAGGCCAATGTGCAGGGTGTGGCGCGGCACGCCGGGCAGGGCTTGCGCCTCGGTCTGCAGCACCGCGCCCGCACCCGACTCGCCCTGCCCCGCATGCGCTTGGCGCGGGTCGAGCACCACAATGACTTGCTCGCCCATGAAGGGCAAGAGCGCGCCGTCTTTCCACTCGATGCGGGCCGACTCTAGGCGCGCGTGGCGGTCACGCGCCTCGTGCAGTTTTTGCAGGATCCAGCCCGACTTTTCTTGCACGGCTTTGTCAACCTCGTAGAGCGGCACCCACTTGGGCGCGCTCACCTGCAGGCCGTCGGCACCGACCGTAAAACCAATCGTGCGGCGCTTGCCGCGCCGAAAGGCATAGGCCACCAAACTGTTGCCCAGCAGGGCCTCGCGGCTGGCCTGCGGGTGCTTGAAGTGCAGGGCCGCCATGACTTTGCTGAGGGGTTCGGCGGGCACGGCTGGCTCGGCATATGCTATTAAATTTGTAGCTGCATACGCACTATTTACGGGCGTTTCGGGCGGTTTTTCTTCTGAATTTGCCGCAGGCTCCAGGGGCGCTGCAGGCGCGTCAAACAAATCGAGCGTGAACTGCAACAAGCTGCGCATAGGCTAGGCGGCTTTTTGCGCCAGCTGAGGGTAGGCGCTGGGGTCGAGCTGCTGCATCTCGGCTTCGATCACGCTTTGCACTTGGCGCATCAGCTCTTCGGGCTCGCGGCCCTGGCTGGGGATGGCTTGGCCGATCACCACGGTGACGGTGCCGGGGTATTTGATGAAGCCCTTGCGCGGCCACACGGTCGCCGAGTTGACGGCGATGGGAATGACGGGTGCGCCGGTTTCAATGGCCAAGCGGGTGCCGCCGGTTTTGTAGTTACCGGTTTGGCCGCGCGGGATGCGCGTGCCCTCGGGGAACATGATGACCCACACGCCTTGTGCCAGCAGTCGCTTGCCCTGCTCGACCACTTTGCCAAAGGCCAGCTTGCCCTGCTTGCGGTCGATGTGGATCATGTCGCAGCGGCCAATGCCCCAGCCGAAGAAGGGCACGTAGAGCAGCTCTTTTTTAAACACGTAGGCCAGCGGGTGCGGCATGATGAGCGGCATTAAAAAAGTCTCCAGCGTGCTCTGGTGTTTGACCAAAAGCACAGCCGGGCTGGTCTTCTCGGTGGGCAGGTTGGCATAGCCTTGCAGCTGCCAACGCACGCCGCAGATCACGCGCAGGCCGTGCATGGCACACCACAAGAAAAAGCGCGCTGCAGCGTACATGTGCTGGGCGCTGGCAAAGGGTGTGGCAGCCACCATGTAGAGCGCCACGGGGATGACGGTGAACAGCATCCACAGCGCGTGCACCAGCGAGCGCACAAAGGAAAACAAGGTTTGTAGGGGGCTGTGCATCATGCGGCTCCGGCGATCACATGGGCCGCAAACGCGGCAAGGTCTTCGTGCACCAGGGTGCCCGCTGGAAAGCTGGCCGGCAAGGCTTGGCTACGGTATTGCGCACCTTTGCCGGTGAGCACCAGGTGGGTGCTGCAGCCCATGGCCGCAGCGGCTTGCAGATCACGCAAGCTATCGCCCGCCGAGGGCATGCCAGCCAGGTCAACGCCATAGCGCTCGGCAATTTGTTCAAACAAACCACGGCCGGGTTTGCGGCAGCTGCAGCCCTCATCGGGCGTGTGCGGGCAGTAAAAAACCGCGTCGATGCGCGCCCCTACCGCCGCAGCCTGCAGGTGCATTTTGCTGTGCATGGCGTTGAGCGCTGCCACGTCAAACAAGCCCCGCCCCAGGCCCGACTGGTTGCTGGCCACCACCACATGCCAGCCCGCGCTGTTGAGCTGGGCAATGGCTTCTAGCGCACCCGGCAAAGCCTGCCATTCATCAGCGTTTTTAATGAAGTCATCACTGTCGGCATTGATGGTGCCGTCGCGGTCGAGGATGCAAATTTTCATGTGGAGCGGGCTTCCTGTGCGCGCCGCTCAGCCCAAGAGGCGATGGCGCTGAGTGCAAATTTGCTGTTGGCGGTTCATGGTCTGGGGCTGACTTGGCCTTGGGCTCAACTGGCCAAGCGCGACAAGTCGGCGACGCGGTTCATGGCGGCGTGCAGCGTGGCCAAGAGGCCCAGGCGGTTGGCTTTGAGGGCCGGGTCTTCGGCGTTGACCATGACCGACTCAAAGAAGGCGTCAACCGGCGCCTTAAGCCCTGCCAGGGCCTGCAAATTGGCGGTGTAATCGCCTGCAGCCCAAGCAGCATCTGCGTGAGGCGCTATAGTTTTTAGAGCGCTTGTCAAGGCAATTTCAGCGGGCTCCACCAGCAGCGCGGCGTTAACTTTGGCTTCAACCGTGCCTTCGGCCTTCTTCAAAATATTGCCCACGCGCTTGTTGGCGGCGGCCAGGGCTGGGGCTTCTGGCAGGGCCGCGAAGGCGCGCACGGCGGCCAGGCGCTTGGGCACTTCACCCAGACGCTGCGGCTTCAAGGCGAGCACGGCATCGACCTCTTGGGCGCTATAGCCTTGTTCGCGCAGGGAGCCGGCGAGGCGGTCGTAGATGAAGCTCTCAACTGCCTCGCTTACGGGCACAAACGGTGGCGCTCCAGCCCCTACTGTGTGACGCCACCCATCGGGCCATAGCGCCGTGCCGCTGCAAGCTAACTGAATCAAGGCCAAAGCATTCAACGCCAAATCTTCTTCAACCAACATCCGAACCACACCCAACGCATGCCGACGCAGGGCAAACGGGTCTTTATCCCCCGTCGGCACATTGCCTATGCCAAACATGCCGACCAGTGTTTCCAACTTGTCGGCCAACGCCACCACCACGCCCACGGGGTTGCGCGGCAATGCGTCGCCCGCAAAGCGCGGCTTGTAGTGGTCTTCAATCGCTTGGGCCACGTCTGTCGCCAGGCCATCGTTCAGGGCGTAGTAGCCGCCCATGGTGCCTTGCAGCTCGGGGAATTCGCCCACCATGTCGGTCAGCAAATCGGCCTTGGCCAGCATGGCCGCAGTGTCGGCTAGCGCGGCCAGGGCCTCGCCGCCCAATTGCCGGCCAATGGCTTTGGCAATGGCGCGCACGCGCTCAACCCGCTCACCCTGCGAGCCCAGCTTGTTGTGGTAGACCACTTTGTCCAGCTGCGGCACGCGGCTCACTAGCGTCTTCTTGCGGTCTTGGTCGAAGAAGAATTTGGCGTCGGCCAGGCGCGGGCGCACTACGCGCTCGTTGCCGCCGATGACCAAACTCGGGTCGGCGGGCGTGATGTTGCTCACCACCAAAAACTTGTTGCTCAGCTTGCCCGCTGCGTCGAGCAGCGGAAAGTATTTTTGGTTGGCCTTCATGGTCAAGATGAGGCACTCTTGCGGCACGTCTAAAAACTGCGCTTCAAACTCGCAGACCAGCACATTGGGGCGCTCGACCAGGGCGGTCACTTCGTCTAAGAGGGCATCGTCTTCAATCGGCTGGCAGCCACCGCCGACCCGGGCCGCAGCCGCTGCGAGTTGGCGCGCGATCTCGGCCTTGCGCGCGGCAAAGCTGGCGATCACCGCGCCTTGCTCCAGTAATTGCTGTTCGTAGCTGTCGGCGTCTTGCAGCACCACGGGGGACACGGTCGCCTCGAAGCGGTGGCCTTGGGTGCTATTGCCCGCTTTCAGCCCCAGCGCAGCAACAGGCACCACCGCAGTGCCATGCAGCGCCACCAGACTGTGCGCGGGGCGCACAAAGCTCACCGTGCTCCAGCCCGGCAGCTCGCAGTCGGTGGCCAATTGGTAGCCCATGACTTTGGGAATGGGTAACTTGGCAATGGCTTCGAGCAGGGCTTTTTGCAGGCCCTCGGCCAGACTTGCGCCTTTGACGGTGCTGTCGTAGAACAGGGCTTCGGCTTTGCCATCGGGCGCACGCTTAAGGCTGGCCACAGCCGAGGCATCGGCACCCAGTGCTTGCAGTTTCTTCAAGAGCGCAGGCGATGCATTGCCTGCCGCGTCCAAGCCCACGCTGACCGGCATGAGCTTTTGCGAGACCGCTTTGTCAGCCCCCTGCGCTGCCACCTGGGTGATGTGCACAGCCAAGCGGCGCGGCGTGGCGTAGCTGGTAAACACCGCGCCTGCAGCGGTAAGCCCCTGCGCTTTAAGCTGGTCGAACAGCATGCCCGCAAAGGCATCACCCAACTTCTTTAAGGCCTTGGGCGGGAGTTCTTCTACAAAGAGTTCAACGAGAAGGTTTTTAGTTGTCATTGTCATTGCTCTCACGCCGCCTTCTTGGCCATCTGCGCCACCCACTCGGGCGGTGCCATGGGGAAGCCCAGGCGTTCGCGGCTCTCGTAGTAGCTTTGTGCCACGGCGCGGGCCAGGTTGCGGATGCGGCCAATGTAGGCGGCGCGCTCGGTGACGCTGATGGCACCGCGCGCGTCGAGCAGATTGAAGCTGTGCGCGCATTTGAGCACTTGCTCGTAGGCGGGCAAGGCCAGCTGCTGTTCCATGAGGTACTTGGCTTGCTTTTCGTGCGCGGTGAAGGCGGTGAAGAGAAAGTCGGCGTCGCTGTGTTCGAAGTTGTAGGCGCTTTGCTCTTTCTCGTTTTGCAAATAAACGTCGCCATAGCTGAGCTTGGAGCCGTCTGGGCGCTCGGTCCAGGTCAGGTTGTAGACATTGTCTACGCCTTGCAGGTACATGGCCAAGCGCTCTAAGCCGTAGGTGATCTCGCCAGTGATGGGCTTGCAGTCGATGCCGCCGACCTGCTGAAAATAGGTGAACTGCGTGACCTCCATGCCGTTTAACCAGACCTCCCAGCCCAGGCCCCAGGCGCCCAGCGTGGGGTTCTCCCAGTCGTCTTCGACAAAGCGGATGTCGTTCTTTTTCAAGTCAAAGCCCAGGGCCTCGAGGCTGCCCAGGTACAGCTCCAAAATATTGCTCGGGGCGGGCTTGAGCACCACTTGGTATTGGTAGTAGTGCTGCAGGCGGTTGGGGTTTTCGCCGTAGCGGCCGTCCGCGGGCCGACGCGACGGCTGCACATAGGCGGCGTTCCAGCTCTTCGGG
>CANFOR010000129.1 GCA_947448675.1 Betaproteobacteria bacterium | reverse complement strand
GGGCTGGTCTGTACCGCCTCGACGGCGACTACGCCACCAAGGGCGCCGAGGCGGTGGACGGCGTGGTCAAGCTGCTCGCGGCCGCCAAATTGGTGCCCAAATCCAGTGTAAATAAGCCTGTAACGCCCGCCGATACTGCGAATGAGGCTATTAAAAATGTAGCACCTGCGAAACCCAAAAACGCGCCGCTGGCCAGCCTCTCGCCACTCATCCAAGACTACTTGGACATGGTGGCGGGCTTTAACAAACCCGAGCACTTGAGCGTCTACCCCGGCTCGCCCTTTGTGGTGCAGCGCCTGCTGCGCGAAGAGGCGCGCGACAAGCTCAAGCTGTTTGAGCTGCACCCTACCGACAGCAAGTCGCTAGCGGCCAATATCGCCCAGCTCGAGGCAGGCCGCCAAGTCACGGTGGCCCGGGAAGACGGATTTGAGGGCCTGCGCCCCTTTCTGCCGCCGCCCTCGCGCCGCGCCCTGGTGCTGATCGACCCGAGCTATGAAATCAAGAGCGACTACCAGCGCGTCAGCGCCTGCATCCAAGAGTGCTTGCAGCGCTTTCCGACCGGCAGTTACATGGTGTGGTACCCGGTAATTCCGCGCCCTGAGGCGCACGAGCTGCCGCGCCGCCTCAAAACCCTGGCGCGCCAAGCCGGCAAGCCCTGGCTGCACGCGGTGCTCAACATCGGCCAAGGCCCCGAGATGGCCCGCGTCACTCTGCCCGGCGAGCAAGCGCCCCGCCCGGGCTTGACCGCCAGCGGCGTGTTCATCATCAACCCGCCGCACACCCTCAAAGCGGGCCTGGCCGAGGCCTTGCCGCAACTCAAAAAACTACTGGGCCGCGACACCCGTGCTTCGTTTGTGCTGGAGAGCTGAGCCTGCCAATATTGCCGGCGCAGAGCTGGCAGTCGCATTCGCCGACCAATCGGTCGGCGAATGTCTATAATGCCTTCAAACACCCGTTTTAAGCGCCTGTTTTGGGCGTGGAGGCTACCTACCCATGTACACCCAAGCTTTAGACCTTCCGGAGCCGGTTTCTGCGCCTGCAAATGGCATTGCGGGCAACAATGTCAGCGCAAGCGGCGCGCAAGGCGCTGCCGTGCACCCGCTCCAGGCCCCCAGCGCGGCGCATGCCGCACAGCATGCCGCACAATCGGCGCGCTTTGAGGCCACGCTCGATGCCGACGGCAAGATTGAGCCGCGCGACTTTATGCCAGACGCTTACCGCAAAACTTTGCTGCGCCAAATGAGCCAGCACGCGCACAGTGAAATTGTGGGCATGCAGCCCGAGGGCAATTGGATTTCGCGCGCGCCCAGCCTCAAGCGCAAAGCTATTTTGCTGGCCAAGGTGCAAGACGAAGGCGGCCACGGGCTCTACCTCTATAGCGCGGCCGAAACCCTGGGCACGTCGCGCGACCAGATGCTCGACGCGCTGCACAGCGGCAAGGCCAAATACAGCAGCATCTTCAACTACCCCACACTCACCTGGGCGGATGTGGGCGTGATTGGCTGGCTGGTCGACGGCGCGGCCATCATGAACCAAGTGCCCATCTGCCGCTGCTCCTACGGGCCCTATGCCCGCGCCATGATCCGCATTTGCAAAGAAGAAAGCTTTCACCAACGCCAGGGCTTTGAGAGCCTGATGGTGCAAATGCAGGGTACAGCAGCCCAGCGCGCGATGGTGCAAGACGCGGTGAACCGCTGGTGGTGGCCCGTGCTGGCCATGTTTGGCCCGCCCGATGCAGACAGCCCCAACAGCGCGCAGGGCAAACGCTTTGGCATCAAGCGCATCAGCAACGACGACTTGCGGCAAAAATTTGTCGACGCCACCGTACCGCAAACCAAGGTGCTCGGCGTGAGCCTGCCCGACCCCGCTTTGCAGTGGAACGCAGCGCGCCAGTGCCACGACTACGGCGCCATCGACTGGAGCGATTTTTGGAACGTCGTCAACGGCAACGGCCCCTGCAACCACGAGCGCCTGGCTACCCGCCGCAAAGCCCACGCCGATGGCCAGTGGGTGCGTGACGCAGCCCTGGCTTACGCCGCCAAGCAAGAACAACGCAGCATGAAGGAGGCCGCATGAACGCCGAAGAAAAATCTGCCCTGAGCGAGTGGCCGCTTTGGGAAGTCTTCGTTAGAAGCAAGCAAGGCCTGGAGCACAAACACTGCGGCAGCCTGCACGCCGCCGACGCACAGCAGGCCTTGCAGATGGCGCGCGACGTCTACACCCGACGCCAAGAGGGCGTGAGCATTTGGGTCGTCGCCTCCAAACACATCGTCACCAGTTCGCCCGACGACAAGGCCGAATTGTTCGAGCCCAGCAGCGACAAAATCTACCGCCACCCCAGTTTCTATGCGATCCCCGACGCGGTGGGGCATATGTGATGCCAGCGCCCCACGCTCCCGTAGCGTTTTTGCTGCACCTGGCCGACAGCGTCCTGGTCTTGGGCCAGCGCAACGCTGAGTGGTGCGGCCACGGCCCGGTGCTGGAAGAAGACATCGCCATGGCCAACATCAGCCTGGACTTGATCGGCCAAGCGCGCATGCTCTACCAACACGCGGCCCAGCAGTTGGGTGGCAACACCACCGAAGACAGCCTGGCCTATTGGCGCGACGCGTCGCAGTTTCGCAACCACAGCATCTGCGAGCTGCCACACCGCAGCGCTTTTGCGCCCGGCGTAGCCACCGAGCGCGACTACGCCGTGACCATTGCGCGTAATTTTTTGTGTAGCAGCTTCAGCCTGCTGCAATGGCAGGCGCTAGAAAATGCGAGCGACGCGCAGCTGGCCGCCATCGCCGCCAAAAGCGTCAAAGAAGTGCGCTACCACCTGCGCCATAGCACAGACTGGCTGCTGCGCATGGGCGGCGGCACCGCAGAGTCGGGCGCGCGCATGCAAGCCGCGCTGGATTTTTTAATGCCCTACACGCAAGAGTTCTGGCTGCCCTTAGAGATTCCAAACGCTACCAATTTAGTAGCTGCCAACGCACATTACATAAGCCTTGCAGGCACTTTTGCCTCCGAATGGCAGACCCAGGTGGCAGCTGGTGTGGCGCAAGCGGGTTTGCAGTTAACAGCTGCCAGCGGCTACCTCACCCAAGGCAAAAACGGCCAGCACACCGAGCACCTGAGCTACCTCTTGGCCGAGATGCAAAGCCTGGCCCGCGCCCACCCTGGGGCGCAGTGGTGAACGCGCTCGAAGCCCGCGCCTGGTTGGCTCTGAAGCAAGTCACCGACCCCGAGATCCCCGTCGTCAGCATTGCCGAACTGGGCATCTTGCGCAGTGTGCACGCGTTGGGCGACGGCAGCGTACAAGTCAACATCACCCCCACCTACAGCGGCTGCCCGGCCATGGGCCAAATTGCCGACGACGTGCGCACCGCGCTGCAAGCTGCGGGTCTGCAAGGCAGCGTGAACACCCTGCTCGCACCCGCTTGGACGACGGACTGGATGAGCGCGTCGGCTCACGAAAAATTGCGCGCCTACGGCATCGCTCCGCCGCACAGCGTGGCACCTGGCGCCGCACAAGTGATTCGATTTGCTACAAAAAAAGTAGCCGCTAACGAATATTCCATAAGCCATAGCGGCGGTTTCCATGCTGCTGGCGTGGCTTGCCCGCAATGCCAATCGCGCAACACCACCGAGACCTCGCACTTCGGCTCGACAGCATGCAAAGCGCTCTACAAATGTCTGGACTGCCTCGAACCATTCGACTACTTCAAGCCCTATTAAATGCACTTTCACTCTCTCGCCATCCAACGCATTACACCCGAGGCCGCGGGCGCTGTTGCCATTTGCTTCGCTGTGCCACCCACACTGCGCACGGCCTTTGCCTTCGCACCTGGACAATTTTTGACAGTTCGGGCCACAGTGGCAGGCTCAGACTTGCGGCGCAGCTATTCAATTTGTAGCACGCGCAGCCGCTACGCGCGCACGGGCGAGCTTGAAGTGGGCATTCGGGCCGTCGAGGGCGGCATGTTTTCCAACTGGGCGGCTACGCAGCTGAGGGTGGGCGACACGCTGCAAGTGATGCCGCCCGAGGGGCGTTTTGGCAGCCGCCGCGCGCGCGCCTTGCACCGCGTGGGCTTTGCAGCGGGCTCGGGCATAACACCCATCCTCAGCATCATGGCCAGCAGCCTAGAAGAGCAGGCAAACAGCAAATTCACCCTGGTCTACGGAAACCGCAATATGGTCAGTGTGATGTTTAACGAGGCTCTACAAGACTTAAAAGACCGCTACCCGCAGCGACTCACTCTGGTGCATGTGTTGTCGCGCCAAGCGCAAGAAGTGCAGCTTTTAGAGGGTCGCATCGACGCCGCCAAAGTACAGGCCCTGCTGGCCACACTGCTGCCCGCCGCCAGCATGGACGAAGTGTTTATCTGCGGCCCCGAGGCCATGATCGAAAGCACCCAAGCAGCCTTGCTCGCCGCCGGTGTGCCAGCAACCCAGGTGCATGCCGAACGCTTTGCCAGCGGCCCCGCATCTGCGCCGCAGAGTGCACCTGTCAGTCTGCAGAATGCTACAAAATCAGAAGCATCTTACTCACAATCCATGCGCCTTGCCAGCCAATTTGCCTCTGAAAAAAGCGCACCTATAGCCTTGCACATCCAGCTCGACGGCAAAACCCATAGCCTGCAGATGCAAGCCCAGGAGCATGTGCTCGACGCCGCCCTGGCCGCTGGCCTGGACCTGCCCTACGCCTGCAAAGGCGGCGTGTGCTGCACCTGCCGTGCCAAGCTGCTCGAAGGCCAAGTGCATATGGAAAAAAACTTCACCCTGGAAGAGTGGGAAGTAGAAAAAGGCTTTGTGCTGACTTGTCAAGCCAGGGCGCTGACAGACAAGCTGGTGCTGAGTTTTGATGAGCGCTAATTTTTTAGAATAACAACAGCGATTTTTTGCAATGATTGGCCCAATCTAATAGATCCAAAAGATTGGATGGCATCTAAAAATTTAGTAAAGATGAGCTTCTTTAATTTGCAAGTCCCAGTCGCTTGCAAATCTCCGTCGTTGCCACTGCCTGGTTCATCGTATAAAAATGAATGCCCGGCGCACCGGCTGCGCGCAGCTGTTCGCACAGCTGGGTCACTACGTCGAGGCCAAAGGCTTTGATGCTGGCGCTGTCATCGCCAAAGGCTTGCAGGCGCAGGCGTATCCAGCGCGGAATCTCGGCGCCGCAGGCGTCTGAAAAGCGCATCAGTTGGGTGGAGCCGATGATGGGCATCACGCCTGCTACCACTGGGATGTCTGCGCCGAGTTTGTGCGCGTCTTCGACGAAGCGGCTGTAGGCGTCGGCGTTAAAAAAGTACTGCGTAATGGCGCTGCTGGCCCCGGCGCGCACCTTGGCAGCGTAAGCAGCTAGGTCGGCCTCGGGCGACTTGGCCTGGGGGTGCACCTCTGGGTAGCAACCCACTTCGATGTGGAAGTGCGTGCCCGTTTCAGCGCGGATGAATTCGATGAGTTCGCTGGCGTATTTGAATTCGCCAAAGCTGCCGTGCCCACTGGGCAGGTCGCCGCGCAGGGCCACCATGCGGCGGATGCCCTGGGCTTGAAAGGCGGCCAGTTGCGCGCGCACGCTGGCGCGGTTGGCGCCGATGCACGAGAAGTGCGGCGCGGCCTCAAAACCGTCGGCCATGATAGCTTGCACGGTTTGCAGCGTGCCGTCTTGCGTGGAGCCGCCCGCGCCGTAGGTGACGCTGAAAAACTGCGGCTGGAGGGCGTACAACTTGTGCCGCACGGCAACGAGCTTTTCAACGCCCTCGGGCGTTTTGGGTGGAAAGAATTCAAAGCTAATGGGCAGGGGGGCGCTCATGAAAAGCTCCTAAAAATATAGCGCGCTACGCAGTCTTTATGCGCCTTGCGGGCTGCTTTGCCGGCGGGCGTAGATAAAAAATTCACGGTTGCCGTCGCCACCCTCAATCGGTGAGGGTAGCCATTGCAGCACCTGCAGGCCGAGCGTGGCGCAGCAGTCGCGCAGGCGCTTTTCCACCACGGCGTAGTAGGCGGGCTCTTTCACAATGCCGCCTTTGCCCACCTGGCCGGGCTGCAACTCAAACTGCGGTTTGACCAGCAAGAGCGCATGCGCTCCGGGCTTGAGCAGCGCCACCACGGCGGGCAACACCAAGGTCAGCGAGATAAAGCTCAGGTCGGCCACCAAGAGGTCAAAGGTGGCTGCAATATGGGCTGCAGTGGGCTCTGGTTGTGCGTCGTCAGCTATAAAAAGCGTAGCGTCTAGGGCGCGGGCGTTGATGCCTTCGATGCAGCGCACACGCTGGTCTTCGAGCAAGCGCGGGTGCAACTGGCCGTGGCCTACGTCGATGCCTGTCACATGGGCCGCGCCGTGCTGCAGCAGGCAGTCGGTAAAGCCGCCGGTGCTTTGGCCTACGTCAAGGCAGTGCAGGCCTTGCACTTGCAAACCCGTGGCTTTCAGCGCGCCTTCGAGCTTCAAGCCACCGCGCGAGACGTAGCGCGCCTCGGCGGCGTCGGCGATGTCGATCAGCGCGTCGTCCGGCAAATCGTCGCTCTTGCTCAGCGCCTTCCAGGGCGCGTCGGGCAAGCCCGCACGCTGCCAGCGCGCACCTGCGTCGATCAGGCGCGCGGCTTGGCTGCGCGAAGCGGCTTGGCCGCGTTGAACTAAGAGCTGGTCGGCGCGCATACCGCCTTAATAGCGGTAGGTGTTGGCTTTGTACGGGCCGCTTTTAGAGACACCGATGTAGTCAGCCTGCTCTTGCGTCAGCTCGCTCAGCATGGCGCCGACCTTCTTCAGGTGCAGGCGTGCGACTTTTTCGTCGAGGTGCTTGGGCAGCACATAGACCTTGCCGACTTTGTACTCTTTGCTCTTGGTAAAGAGTTCAATTTGCGCAATGGTTTGGTTGGCAAAAGAAGACGACATCACAAAGCTGGGGTGGCCGGTGCCGCAGCCCAGGTTGACCAAGCGGCCCTTGGCCAACAAGATGATGCGCTTGGCGGCTTTCTTGCCCTTTTTGGGGAAGATCACATGGTCGACCTGGGGCTTGATCTCTTCCCACTTGCATTTGTCGAGCGAGGCGACGTCGATCTCGTTGTCAAAGTGGCCAATGTTGCAGACGATGGCCTGGTCTTTCATCGCGTCCATGTGGGCGTAGGTGATGACGTTTTTGTTGCCGGTGGCCGAGACAAAAATGTCGGCCTTGTCGGCGGCGTATTCCATGGTCACGACTTTGTAGCCTTCCATTGCGGCTTGCAGGGCGTTGATGGGGTCGATCTCGGTCACCCACACTTGGGCGCTGAGGGCGCGCAGGGCCTGGGCGCTGCCCTTGCCTACGTCGCCGTAGCCTGCCACCAAGGCGACTTTGCCTGCAATCATGACATCGGTGGCGCGCTTGATGGCGTCGACCAAAGACTCACGGCAGCCGTAGAGGTTGTCGAACTTGCTCTTGGTCACCGAGTCGTTCACGTTAATGGCGCGCAGGGCCAGCGTGCCCTTGGCCGACATTTCGTTCAAACGCAGCACGCCGGTGGTGGTTTCTTCGGTGACGCCGATGATGTTTTTCAGGCGGCGGCTGTACCAGGTGGGGTCCAGCTTGAGCTTGGCCTTGATGGCGGCAAACAGGCAGACTTCTTCTTCGCTGCTGGGCTTGGCCAAGAGCTTGGCGTCGGTCTCGGCGCGGGCGCCCAGGTGCATCAAGAGCGTGGCGTCGCCGCCGTCGTCCAGGATCATGTTGGGGCCTTCGGTTTTGCTGCCCTTGGCGCCGAATTCAAAAATGCGGTGGGTGAAGTCCCAGTACTCGGCCAGCGTCTCGCCTTTGTGGGCAAATACGGGCGTGCCCTGTGCGGCCAATGCGGCGGCGGCATGGTCTTGGGTCGAGAAAATATTGCACGACGCCCAGCGCACCTGCGCACCCAGGGCTTGCAGCGTTTCCACCAACACAGCAGTTTGGATCGTCATGTGCAGCGAGCCGGTAATGCGCGCGCCTTTGAGCGGCTGGGCCTTGGCAAATTCTTCACGAATGGCCATCAAACCGGGCATTTCGGTCTCGGCAATGTTCAGCTCTTTGCGGCCCCAAGCGGCCAGGGACATGTCGGCAACT
>CANFOR010000128.1 GCA_947448675.1 Betaproteobacteria bacterium | reverse complement strand
GATCAGCGGCGGCGCCGACACGGCCGATGCCAAACTGGCGGTGATGGAAGAGTGCGGCTTTATCGTCACACGCAACCCATCGGAGATGGCCAAGTTGCTCAAAGCCCTGCTCTAAGCACAATTACGGCTGGGCAGTGGGCGCACAAGGCGCTAAACTAAGGCACGATTAAGCGTTGTAACAGAAGCGCTCGGAACGCAAGGCTCCGGGCGCTTCTTTGCATTCAACCCCACGGAGATTTGCATGGACATGCTCGCTACGCCGGACTTTTGGATCGGCCTGCTTAAAATTATTTGGATCAATATCCTCCTGTCGGGAGACAACGCGGTGGTGATCGCGTTGGCAGCACGCTCTTTGCCCCCGGTGCAGCAGCGCAAAGCCATTTTTTGGGGTTCTAGTGCTGCCGTGGTCTTGCGCATTGCGCTGACCATTATTGCCGCTTGGCTTTTGGGTTTGTCGTATTTGCAAATTATTGGCGGCGGCTTGCTCTTGTGGATCGGTGTGCAGCTGCTCAGCGAAGACGATGATGGTGAAGGCGAGGCCAAGCAGCACGGCAACCTGATGTCGGCCGTGCGCACGATTTTGATCGCCGATTTGGTGATGAGCCTGGACAACGTCATTGGCGTTGCAGCAGCGGCCAAGGGCAATATGGTCTTGCTCATTTTGGGCCTGGCCATTAGCATTCCATTAGTGATTTTTGGCAGCAGCATGATGATCAAAGTCATGGAGCGTTTCCCTATCATCGTTACCCTGGGTGCGGCCTTGATCGGCTGGGTTGGCGGCGAAACCATTGCCAGCGATGTGGTGTTCAAAGCAGCGGTGGCAACCAACCCCTGGGTGCACTATGCCGCGGCAGCGGCAGGCGCAGTTTTTGTGGTGCTGGTAGGCAAGGCGTTGCAAAAGCGATCTCAGGCGGCTTGAGCAAACCAACGCAGTACGGCTATAACGACAGCCATAACCAAAGAGAGCAACTCGACTTATGTCTGCATCTACCACATCCAAGCAGTTTTGGCGCACCGACTGGTTCGTTGGACTATTGATCGTGGTGGCCGTGCTGGCGCTGCAATACAGCACCGAAATATTCGAGACCCTAGAGCGGCGCTTTTACGACATCGGCAGTGTCAGCACCTCGCGCCAAGCATCTGAGCGCATCGCGGTGATTGCGATCGACGACCAGAGCATTGCCAATATCGGGCAGTGGCCATGGCCGCGGGATATTCAGGCGCAGTTGATTGACAAGCTGGCGCTGGCCAAACCCAAGGTCATCACCGACACCGTGTTCTTCTTTGAGCCGCAAACCGACCGCGGCCTGCAGTACATTCGGAAAATAAAAGACCTCATCGGCCCGGCGGGCGATGTCAGCAACCCGCAAACGGCTTTGAATGAGCAGCTCGCCAAGCTCATTGCCGAAGCCGAGTCGAGTTTGGATACCGACGTCAAACTCGGCGCCAGCATGGCGAAGGCGGGCAATGTACTAACGCCATCGTTTTTCGAATTGGGCGAGCCTTTGGGCAAAGCCGACAAGCCCTTGCCCGCGTATGCGCTCAAGAGCGCTTTTGACGAAAACAAAGGCTTGTCTTTCCCGGCAACAACTAGCAAGCAGCCAATTGAATTGATCGGCGTGAATGCCGCTGGCATTGGCCACATGAACACCTTGCAAGACCGTGATGGCGCAGTTCGGCAAGAGGCATTGCTGGTTAATTACTTCGGCAAGGCCATTCCCTCGATGGCTTTGCTAACCGCCATGAAGAGCCTGAATCTGAGCCCAGCCGACATTCAAGCCCATGCAGAAGGTTATGTGCAGCTGGGCCGATTGCAGATTAAAACCAATGTGCAAGCGTTGATGCTGCCGCAGTTTTACCCCATGCACAACGACAAGCCCGCCTTTGCGGTGGACTCGTTTTATGACGTGCTCAGTGGCAAGATTGCGGCCAGCAAATATGCCGACAAAATCGTCATCATTGGCGCTACGGCTACGGGTGTGGGCACTTTATTCCCTGTCCCGGGTTATGCGGGCCTGTCGCCTGCCGAGACCATGGCGCACATAACGTCGAGCATTTTGAACGAGCACTTTATTGTGCAGCCCAATTGGGGTGTGTGGGCCGGGCTAGCTGCATATCTACTGGTGGCAGCATACTTACTCATGGCACTGCCGCGCTTATCTGCAGGCAAGGCGGCATTGGCAACGCTGTTGCTTTTTATACTGCTATTGGGTACGGAATTTGGCTTGCTATCGCAAACAGCAACCTGGCTTAAATTGGTGTTGCCCGCTGCGCTCTTGCTCTTGGGCCATTTGGGCCTGACCACCAAGCGCTTCTTGGTGACCGAAACCGGCAAACAAAAAGCCGACGAAGAGTCTGCCGAGACCAACCGCATGATGGGCCTGGCGCTGCAAGGCCAGGGCCAATTGGAAATGGCGTTTGACCGTTTTCGCCGCGTTCCCTATAGCGACGCCGTGATGGACAACATGGGCAATTTGGCGCTCGACTTTGAGCGCAAGCGCCAGTTCAACAAAGCCCAAGCCGTGTACGAGTACATGGCTACGGTGAGCCCTGGCTACAAAGGTCTGGCAGCCAAGCTGAGCCGTGTTAAAAATCTGTCTGAAACCGTGATCTTGGGCAGTAGCCACGCGGGTGGCTCCATGCGCTTGCATACAGACGGTGTTGAAAAACCAATGTTGGGCCGCTACCAGGTCGAAAAAGAGTTGGGCAAGGGCGCCATGGGCGTGGTCTACATGGGCAAAGACCCCAAAATTGGGCGGGTCGTAGCCATCAAAACCTTGGCCTTGAGCGAGGAGTTTGCGGGCGACGATCTCATCGACGCGCGTGAACGCTTCTTTAGAGAGGCCGAAACCGCTGGCCGTTTGCAGCACCAAAACATCGTCACGATTTTTGATGCCGGTGAAGAGCACGATTTGGCCTATATTGCCATGGAGTTCCTCAAGGGCCAAGACCTGGTGAACTTCTGCAAAGAGGGTCAGCTCTTGTCGGTTGCGACGGTGCTAGAAATCGTCGCCCAGGTGGCAGACGCCTTGGCCTACGCGCACCAACAAAATGTCGTGCACCGCGACATCAAGCCCGCCAACATCATGTATGACCTGGCGACCAAGGCCGTGAAGGTGACCGACTTTGGCATTGCACGTATTACGGATTCCAGCCGAACCAAAACCGGTTTGGTCTTGGGCACGCCCAGCTTTATGTCGCCAGAGCAGATCGCGGGCAAAAAAGTCGATGGCCGTTCAGACTTGTACTCGCTGGGCGTGATGCTGTTTCAAATGTTATCTGGAGTGCTCCCCCTGCGCGGCGACTCAATGGCCGAGTTAATGTTCAAAATTGCCAACGAGGAGCCAGTAGATATTCGAAGCCTGCGCCCCGGTCTGCCTGCGCCCTTGTCTGAAATAGTGGCCCGGTCGATGCGCAAGCAGCCCGATGCGCGCTACCAAGATGGCAAGCAGTTTGCCGCCGACTTGCGCAATACTTTGCACAACATGACCGGTGCCGCGCCGCTGGCCCATCACCATGCAAGCGCGACAAATCCGACCCTTGCATCGCAAACTTTACAGACTGAGCGTGAGAAGATGCCGCAAAATGCAGCATCTCGTCTAAAGCCTGAGGATAAAACCGTTATCATGACTGCCGTCACTGATGCCGCCACCATGGCTGTGCCGGTGTCAGCGCTGACCAACGTGCCCGGTGTCCAGGCCTCAGCTTTTGCAAAAACCACCGTCATTGGGCCAGAGACCAAGGACGGTGAACATGGCGATGCTGCGCCATCCTGAAGAGAGAATCTGGCAGAACCATGATTTATGATTTTTGTACGCTCACAGACACGGGTTTGGCGCGTGATAACAACGAAGATTCGGTTGCGCTTGATCTGCCGACCCAGCTATGCATCTTGGCCGATGGTATGGGCGGGTATAACGCGGGCGAAATTGCCAGTGGAATGGCCACTACTTTCATTAAATCCGAAATGGGCCGCTGGTTGTCCCAAGCGGGGCGCAATGCCAATTCGAAGGAGGTTCGCCGAGCGTTGGAAATATGTGTTGAAAACGCCAACCGGTCAATCTTCAATGCTGCCAATTCCAATCCGCAATATGCAGGCATGGGCACGACCTTGGTCTTAGGCGCTTTCCAGGGGGATCGCCTGATGCTCGGTCACATTGGCGATTCGCGCTGCTATCGCTTGCGTGGCCAGGCCTTTGTGCAGATCACCAAGGACCATTCTTTGCTGCAAGAGCAAATGGACGCGGGCTTGATTACCCCAGAGCAAGCCGCGGTGTCGATGAATAAAAATCTGGTCACTCGCGCACTGGGAGTGGAAGATACTGTGCTCTTAGACGTTCACGAGCACACAGTGGAAGACGGCGATATCTATATGATGTGCTCCGATGGCCTGTCCGACATGGTGGACGATGCCGCTATTGCGCGCATACTCATAGGTGGCGCTGGTTTGGAGCAAAAAGCCAAGCAGCTCATTGATTTGGCCAATGCAGCCGGAGGCCGGGATAATATTTCTGTCGTATTGGGCCACGCTTCTGAAGGCCTGCCCAAAAAGGGTTTGATGTCCAGACTTTTTGGCAAGTGACATGACACAATTTCAGCTTACAACAAATAGGAGTCGGCCATGCCGAAAATGATCGTCTCGATTGATGGCGTCGTTATCAAGGAGGTTCAGTTAACGAAAGACCGAACCACCCTGGGTCGACGCCCTTATAACGACATCGTTATTGACAATTTGGCCGTCAGTGGTGAGCATGCCGTGATGCAAATGCTGGGCAATGAGGTGCACCTCGAAGACCTCAACAGCACCAATGGCACCTACATCAATGGCAAAGCCGTTAAGAAGCAATTGTTGCAAAACAATGATGGCATTGAAATCGGCAAATACAAAATTAAATTCATCAACGAAGCCGCTGCCGCTGGCTTTGAGAAAACTGCTGTTTATAAAGCCGATTCGATGGCATCTGCAACGCCTACCCAAAGCGCGCCAACTGCTCACGCTGGGCTCGAAACGGTTAGGGGTTCTGCCATTAAAGTTCTGTCTGGTGCCGCAGCTGGCCGCGAAGTGGCCTTGATAAAAGTGGTGACTACTATCGGCAAGCCCGGCGTTGCCGTGGCGGCCATTACCAAGCGCCCGCATGGTTTTGTGGTTGCGCACGTTGAGGGTGTGAATAAGCCAACGCTCAATGGCACCACCATCGGCGCTGAACCTGTTGCGCTGAAGAATGGCGACGTTCTGGAGTTGGCTGGCACGCAAATGCAGTTTGTGCAAAGCTGAATAACGCCGCGACTTGGCCTGCGCCGCGTGCGGCTCTGTTAAGTTAAGCGGTAGTTGCACTGCATTCGCAATCCATGAACGCCCTCTTGAAGCACTGGCCGCGTGTCGTGGTCACGCTCATCCCTTTGGTATTTGCGCTGCTGCACGCTGGCAGCCTGATGCGCATCGATGTGCTGCAGCGGCTCGACGAGATCATCTACGACGCCCGCTTGCGTGCCACCATGCCCAAGACCTTGGACGATCGCATCGTCATCGTCGACATTGATGAGCGCAGCCTTGCAGAAGTCGGGCGTTGGCCCTGGGGCCGCAATAAATTGGCCGACTTACTTAACCAGCTTTTCGGGCAACAAAAAATTGCGCTGGCTGGTTTTGACGTGGTGTTCGCTGAAGCCGACGAAAGCTCTGGCCTCAAACGCTTGCGCCAACTTGCGCAAAATGAGCTGCATGACCAGCCCGGCTTTGCTGAGCGCTTGGCGCAATTGCAAACCACACTCGATTACGATGCCGCCTTTGCCAAGGCTTTAGAGGGTCGCCCCGTAGTGCTGGGCTATTACCTCACCAGCGACCGCGATGGCCGCTCCAGTGGCGTGCTGCCTGCCCCCGTCATGCACAGAGATGCACTGCAAGGCCGCCCAATTCCCTTCACCAGTTGGACGGGGTATGGCTCCAATATTGAGTCTATCGCCAAAGCCGCGCCGGTAGCGGGTTTCTTCAATTCGATTACAGAGAGCGACGGCGTAGTGCGCGCCATACCCTTGGTCGGCGAGTACCAAGACCAGTATTACGAGTCGCTGTCGCTGGCCATGTTCAGAATGTTGGTGGGCCAACCCCAGGTCTTGCCCGGCTTTCCTAAAGAGAAGTTTTTAACGCCCAACTACAAAGGCCTCGAAAGCATTTTGCTCAAAGCCGAAAAAACCCTGGCCATCCCGGTAGACGACCGGGTGTCGGCCTTAGTACCGTTTCGCGGCAAGGGGGGCGTGCACGGCGGGTCTTTTCAATATATTTCTGCGTCCGACGTACTGGCCCAACGCCTTCCCGCGGGCAGCTTAAAAAACAAAATTGTGCTCATCGGCACCACGGCCCCCGGCTTGCTCGATTTGCGCGTAACCCCAGTTGGCGAGACCTACCCCGGTGTGGAAACCCATGCCAACGTTATCTCGGGCCTGCTCGACGGCAAAATGTACGTCAAGCCCGATTACGCCGTGGGCTACGAGGTGCTCATGCTCCTGTTGGTTGGCCTGGTCTTGGCCCTGGCCTTGCCCATGCTCTCGGCTATGCGAGCCTTGTTCTTGAGTGCCGCCGTCGTAGCTGGCTTGGTAGCCCTGAATTTCTGGATGTACCTTGGCTACGGCTTGGTGCTGCCCTTGGCTTCGGCCTTGGTAATGGCCTTAACGGCTTTTGCTCTCAACATGAGCTATGGCTATTTTGTTGAAAGCCGCTCCAAGCGTGAGCTGGCCAACCTGTTTGGCACCTATGTACCCCCCGAGCTGGTCGACGAAATGGTCAAAGACCCTGCCAGCTACAGCATGAAGGCCAGCAACAAAGAGCTGACCGTCATGTTTTGCGACATGCGCGGCTTTACCAAGCTGTCAGAGACCATGGGCCCGACCCAGCTGCAAGAGCTGCTCAATAGCGTCTTCAGTCGCTTGACCGACGAAATTCGCGCCAACCGCGGCACCATCGACAAATACATGGGTGACTGCGTCATGGCCTTTTGGGGCGCCCCCGTAGACACGCCCGACCATGCCGCCTTGGCTGTGAAAACCGCGCTCGAAATGTCGCACTCTATTGCGCAACTTAACCAAGAACACCGCGCCAAAGGCCTGCCGGAAATCGGCGTTGGCATCGGCCTGAACACGGGCACCATGTGCGTGGGCGACATGGGCTCTTCGGTGCGGCAAAGCTACACGGTTATTGGCGACGCCGTGAACCTCGGCTCGCGCTTAGAGGGCCTGTCTAAAGCCTATGGCGTAGATTTGGTGGTGAGCGAAAGCACGCGCCAGCAAGCCCCTGGCTTTGCCTGGCAAGAGCTCGACAAAGTGCGCGTCAAGGGCAAAGACCAAGCCGTGGCTATCTTCTACCCCCTCGGCGACGGCAGCGCCTCAGAAGCCGCGCAAAGTGAAGAGCTCAAAATGTGGAACAGCGCACTCAAAGCCTACCGCGCGCAAAATTGGGACGCCTGCGACGTGCATTTGCTCAACTTGCAGCGCATGAATGCCAAAAAGTACCTTTACCAGCTGTATGCACAGCGGGTAAGCTCTATGCGCGCTTTGCCCTTCGACCCCGGCTGGGACGGGGCCACCAATTTTGAAACCAAGTAGACGCCGCACAGGCGCTGCAAACCAGGGAAATCTCATGCGTGTTCGGGTTTTAGGCTGCTCTGGCGCCATCGCTAAAGACTGCCGAACCACCTCGTTTCTGCTCGACGGCGACGTGCTCATGGACGCTGGCACCGGCGTGGGCGACCTCAGCTTAGACGAAATGCGCGCCGTAGACCACGTGCTGCTCACCCACTCGCACCTCGACCACATAGCCGCCCTGCCGCTCATGGTAGACGCCGTGGCAGGCCAGCGCAGCCGCCCCCTGCAGATCCACGCCCTACCCGGCACCATTGCGGCCCTTCAAGCGCATATTTTTAACAACGTCATTTGGCCCGACTTCTCGCGC
Source organism: Betaproteobacteria bacterium (assembly GCA_947448675.1). Taxonomy (GTDB): domain Bacteria; phylum Pseudomonadota; class Gammaproteobacteria; order Burkholderiales; family Burkholderiaceae_C; genus CANFOR01. The sequence continues at coordinate 158 of CANFOR010000128.1, read as the reverse complement.
ATCCCCTCGCCAGCAGCGCCCTTCATCAGCTTTCATGAAATCGCCATAGGCCAAGTGCTGCAGCTGGCCGGTAAAGAGGTCGAAGTGCTCAGCGCCGTGCACGCCGTACCCGCTGTGGGCTTTAGCGTCAGCGCTGGCAACGGCTGCTTTGTGTTCTC
>CANFOR010000127.1 GCA_947448675.1 Betaproteobacteria bacterium | reverse complement strand
TTTTCCCACACGCGTGGCACAGCAGTGAACACAGTGGGGGCGATCTCGCGCACGTTCTCGGGAACGGTTTCGGGGTTTTCTACAAAATTCAAAACTGCGCCGGCGTACAACGCGTGGTATTCACCACCCACCCGCTCGGCCACATGGCAGAGCGGCAAAAAGCACATGCGTTCGTCGGCATGGCTTTGCGGTATGAGCTGGTTGTAGCCGCGCACGGTGTGCACGATGTTGCGGTGGCTGTGCATCGCGCCTTTGGGCTTACCGGTGGTGCCCGAGGTATAGATCAAAATCGCCAGGTCTTCGCTGTGGCAGGCGGCACTGCGTGCGTCCAATGCACCGGCATGGTTTGGCGCGTAACTCCGGCCCAGGGCGCGCAAGTCGGCCAGGCTCATCACCATGGGGTCGTTCACACTACGCAAACCCTCCATGTCAAAAACAATGATCTTGCTGAGCAAGGGCAGCTCTGCGCGCACTTCTAAGGCTTTGTCGAGCTGCTCATCGTCTTCGACAAAAAGTATGCGCGTGCTGGAGTCTTCACACAGGTACTGCACTTGGGACGCCGCATCGGTGGGGTAAATACCGTTGGACACGCCACCCGCACAGAGCACGGCCAAATCGGCTAAAACCCATTCGACCACGGTGTTCGATAAGATCGACGCGGTGTGTTGCTGTACAAAGCCCAGAGCCAAGAGGCCATTACCGATCTCGCGCACGGCCTGGGCGGTTTCTTGCCAGGTCCAGGCACGCCAAATACCGAGTTCTTTTTGGCGCATCCAGACCGTGCCCGCGCGCGCTTGCACGGCGTTCCAAAACATCGCGGGCAAGGTGTCGCCTGGCAACACAATTGCGGTGTTGCTTTGCGTTTGGGTGGCGCTCCAGAGATGGGTCATGCTTATCTCCAGTTCTTCTTTTTTTTCCAGCGTCGCTCGCCGCGTACACCTTCGTCTTTCATGCCTAGATAAAACTCTTTGATGTCGTCTTTCTCGCGCAGGCGGGCGCAGCTGTCTTCCATCACGATGCGACCATTTTCTAAAACATAACCATAGTCGGCGGCGTTCAAAGCCATGTTGGCGTTTTGTTCGACCAGCAAAATCGTGGTGCCACGCTCGCGGTTGATGCGCACCACAATTTCAAAAATTTCTTTGGTGAGTTTGGGCGACAGGCCCAGGCTCGGCTCGTCGAGCAAGATCAAATCGGGGCTGGCCATCAGCGCGCGGCTAATGGCCAGCATTTGCTGCTGTCCACCCGACAGCAGGCCCGCGTCTTGCACCATGCGCTCGCGCAAAATCGGAAAGTAAGCGTACACCGCCTCCATGTCACGGGCCACGCCGTCGCGGTCTTGGCGGGTGTAGGCACCCATGAGCAGGTTGTCGCGTACCGACAGCAGGGGGAAAACCTCGCGCCCCTCGGGCACATGCGAGAGGCCCTGTTGCACGATGTGGGCCGGGTCTTTGGCCGTGATGTCGGCCCCTTTGAAAGTAATCGAGCCTCTGCGCGGGTCGATGATGCCCGAGATGGTTTTTAAAATCGTCGTTTTGCCAGCTCCATTGGAACCCAGCACAGTGGCTACTTCGCCTTGACGCACTTGTAAACTCACCCCGCGTATCGCCTTGATCGGGCCATAAGCGCTCTCGACATTGAGCAATTGCAAAATCGCTGCTTCGCCCGTCGCCGCGGCCTTGGTGTTCATGCCGTCCTCCGCAAGCTAGAGACGTCGTCTGCCGAGCCCAGATAGGCTTCGATCACGCCGGGGTGGGCTTGCACTTCGCTCGGTGTGCCAGTGGCCAGCACTTCGCCTTGGTTCATGGCCAGCACGCGGTCCGACACTTTAGACACCAAGCCCATGTCGTGCTCGACCATCAGCACGGTAATGCCCAGCTCGTGTTGAATGTCGTGGATCCAAAACGCCATGTCTTCGGTCTCTTCAACATTCAAGCCTGAGGAGGGTTCGTCGAGCAGTAGCAGTTTGGGCTCGGTGCACAGCGCCCGCGCCAGTTCGACCACCTTGCGCACCCCATAGGGCAGGCCCACCACCGGGCTGTCGCGGTGGTGTTGCAGGTCAAGCAGGTCAATGATTTGCTCGGCCTTTTCGCGCGCCTCGATTTCGGCGCGGCGTGTGGCCGTGGTAAAAAATAATTCGCTCCAAAAATGGCTTTTGCGCTGCGTGTGGCGGCCAATCAGTAGGTTTTGCAACACGGTGGCATGCTCAAACAGTTCAATGTTTTGAAACGTGCGCGCAATGCCCAAAGCCGCAATGCTGTGCGGAGCTTGCTGCAACAAGTCTTGGCCTGCAAAAGCAATAGCGCCAGTGGTCGGCGTGTAGATGCGGCTGATCAAATTGAATACCGTGGTCTTGCCCGCGCCATTGGGCCCAATCAGCGTGAACACCTCGCCTCGCTGCACCTCAAAGCTCACTTGGTTCACCGCCAGTACGCCACCAAAGCGCACGCTTAAATTTCGAGCAGAAAGCAAGACCTCAGTCATAGTCATTTCAGCCTGTCAGATTTTTGGTATGCCTTTTGCCGCTTGAACATGCCCTTGCGGTAAAACGGAAATAGCTGGAACCAGGTGCGAATCTTGAGCCAGCGCCCGTACATACCCAGAGGCTCAAACAGCACAAAGGCAATCAGTACCGTGCCGTAGACCACGGCTTGCAGGCCCGGCGCTTGGCCAATACTGGCGGGCAATCCGTCTTTCGACAAGGCAATCAGTTGCGGCATCGAGATGAGAAAAATCGCTCCCAAAAATGCGCCATGCACCGAGCCTAATCCACCAATCACCACCAAGAGCAATAAATCGATAGATTGCAAAATATTGAATTGGTCGGGCGAAATAAATTGCAATTTGTGCGCGTACAAAGCGCCTCCTATGCCCGCCAGCGCGGCCGACAAAGCAAAAGACAAGCTCTTGTAGCGTGCCAGGTGAATACCCATGCTTTGCGCTGAAATTTCAGAGTCGCGTATGGCCACAAACGCCCGCCCGGTGGGCGAGCGCAGCAAGTTCAATACGCCCAAGGTGCACAGCACCGTAATGACCAAACACAGGTAATAAAACGCGTCGCTACTACCCAACTTCCAGCCGAATAAATCGGGTGCCTTTACCTGCAAACCAGCGTTGCCGCCGGTCACCTTTTCCCAGCGAGAAAAAGCTTCTTCGACAATAAAACCAAAAGACAAAGTGGCCATGCCCAGGTAAATACCTTTCACACGCAGCGCTGGCACGCCCACCACTGCGCCGGTCAGGGCCGAGAGCAAGGCCGCAGCCAGCAAGGCCAGCGGAAAGGGCCAACCCATATTGCCCAGCACAGCTTGGGTATACGCGCCAACGCCCAAAAAGGCCGCGTGGCCAATCGAGAACTGTCCGGTAAAACCGGCCAGCAGCATCAAGCCCAAACCGACCACTGAATAGATCAACACAAAGGTCAGTTGCGCCAACCAATATTCGGGCACCAACCACGGCGCTGCGAACAAGGCCAAGAGCAGGGCGCTGTACCAAAAGCGGTGGCCACTGTGCTTGGCTAGGCTGATGTCTTGCGCATAACTGGTTTTAAATAAAAATCTCATACTTTTTTGCGCAACTTTTCGCCAAACAAACCGTTGGGTTTGAGCATCAACATCAGCAACACCACGATGTAGGCGGCCACGTCTTTAAAGCCGTCGGGCAAATAAAAGCCCGAGAGCGACTCCACCACGCCAATCACCACCCCGCCGACAATTGCGCCGGGCAAGCTGCCAAAGCCGCCCACCACCGCTGCAGGAAAGGCCTTGAGGCCAATGAAGCCCATATTGGCGTGTACAAAAGTAATGGGTGCTAAGAGCAGGCCTGCCACTGCCGCTACTGCTGCCGCCAAGGCCCACACTAGGCCATTGAGGCGCTGCACAGGTATGCCCATGTAGTAGGCTGCCAATTGGTTTTGCGAGGCCGCCTGCATGGCAATGCCAACCTTGCTATAGCGAAACACTGCAAACAACAGGGCGCAGGTGATGGCGGTGGCCACAATGATGGCCATTTGCTCGACATTCAGCACCAGCGCGCCCACGCGCCAAATTTGGTCTTTGTAGGGCACGGGCAGGGTTTGGGTTTCGGTGCCAATGTTGGGGATCATGGTGATAAGGCCACGCGCCACATAGCCAATGCCAATGGTCAGCATGACGATAGAAAACGCCGGTTGGCCCAAGATCGGGCGCACTACCAAACGCTCAAGACCAAAGCCAAACAGCGCCATGGCCAGCATGGTGCAGGGCACCACCAACCAGAAGGGGAAACCCAAGGCCGTGAGCAAGGCCAAGCCGCAAAACGCGCCCAGCATCATCAACTCGCCTTGTGCAAAGCTCACCGTTTCAGTGGCTTTGTAGATCAGCACAAAGCCCAATGCAATCAGGCCGTAAATACAGCCTTGGGCCACACCGCTGATGAACAACTGCACAAACTGCACACAGGCTCCTTGTAGATTTCTGTTTATAAGGGCGATGCGCGAAACTGTTGCTAGGGTTGTTCCGAATACTGCAGGTAAGCCCTATCGCGGGTAATCACTGCATGAACAACATCCGCATCGGGGCCGGTTTGGGTTTTTATGGCGACGCCTGGGAGCCGGTGGTGACCAGCGTCGAGCGCGGCGGGGTGCACTACGTTGCCAGCGACCACTTGGCCGAACTCACCCTGGCCATCTTGCAAAAAGACCGCCAGCGCGACCCGGCCCTGGGCTACGCACGCGACGTCGTGCCCATGCTGCTGCGCTTGTGGCCGCTGATGCAAGCGCGCGGTGTGCGCTTTGTCTGCAATGCCGGTGGGCTCAACCCCCAAGGCGCGGGCGAGGCCGTGCGTGCCGCCTTTGCGGCCAAGGGCTGGCGCGCGCGCATTGCGGTGGTCAGTGGAGACGGCGTGCTCGGCTTGCTGGGTGCGCACAAGGCCCCGCATTTTTTCAACGCCACGCCCTACGCCCAGGTGCAAGAGCGCATGCTGTTTGCCAACGCCTACCTGGGGGCCCAGCCCATTGTGGACGCGCTGGCCCTGGGGGCCGACATCGTTATCACCGGGCGCGTGGCCGACGCCGCCTTGTTCCTCGCGCCCTGTGTGCATGCCTTCGGCTGGAAGCTGGCGGATGCCAGTAGCGCGCAAGACTGGAACCGCCTCGCCCAGGGCCTGTGCGTCGGCCATTTACTCGAATGCTCGGGCCAGGGCGCGGGCGGCAACTTTGGCAGCCTTGAGGCCTGGAAAAGCATCCCCGACCTGGCCCATATTGGCTACCCCATTGCGCAAGTAGAGCCCGATGGCAGTGCCCTGATTTGCAAGGCTCCCGGCACCGGCGGGCGCATCAACTTCGACACCGTGCGCCAGCAACTGCTCTACGAAGTGCACAACCCCCACGCCTATGCCTCGCCCGACGTGGTGCTAGACATGTCTACCCTGCAGCTAGAAGACCTGGGCCAAGACCGAGTGCGCGTCAGCGGTGCCACCGGCCAGCCGCGCCCGCAGCAGCTCAAGGTGGTAGGTGGCTACCAAGACGGTTTTAAAGCCGAGGTGACCTGGGGTTTTAGCTGGCCCGACGCCTATGCCAAAGCGCAAATCGCCATTGGCATGGTGCGCAGCCAATTGCACGACAAAAAAATCCTGCACGACGAATTGTTTGTCGAATTTCCTGGCCTCAACTCGGCCCACGGCGCGCTGGCCCCCGTGCCCAGCGATGAGCAATTGAGCGAGCTCAACGAGGTGTGGGTGCGCATGGTGCTGCGCACGCCCAGCAAGGCCGCAGCCGATGGCTTTGGTCGCCTCTTCCCCTGGATGGGCCTGAGCGGCCCGGCCTACACCTGCGGCTTTTCGGGCCTGCACAACAGCAGCGAGCTGCTGGGCATTTGGCCTACTTTGATCGAGCGCAGCGTGGTCGAACCGCAGGTGCGCATTGCATTGCTGGAGGTCGGCGTATGAAAGTCCAGCTCGTGCAAATCGCCCATGCCCGCAGCGGCGACAAAGCCGACTGGGTGGACTTTGGCCTCTTCGCCTGGAACGAAGCGGGCTACCGCATTTTGGCGCGCGAGGTGAGCGCCAAGCGCGTGCAAGCCCACTTTGCGCCTTGGTTGCCCGGCCAGGTGGACTGCTGGCCGCTGCCCAATATCTTGGCCATCAAACTGGTGCTGCGCGGTGCCTTGCAAGGCGGCGGCGCGCGCAACTTGCGGCTCGACAACTTAGGCAAGTCGATGGCCGCTGCGCTCTTGCGTATGGAAGTAGAGCTGTCGCCCGCTGAGTGGGCCGAGCTGCGCGATGCGCCGCGCGTGGGTTGGTGGCCTGGCGAGTAAAAAATGGCTGCGAGGCGCATAAACAGTGCGTAGCAAGCTATTAAATTGATAGTATTGCTTGGCGTATCCCGGTTTGGCGCATCAAGGCTTTAGCGCATCAGGGTTTTGGTATAGGCCGAGGTTTGCCCTTTTCGTCAATCGCCACATAGGTGAGCGAGGCCTGCGTCACCTTGATGTAGTTGCCTTGGGCCGCGTAGCGTTCCGCAAACACCTCGACCTGCACGGTGATCGAGGTATTGCCAATGCGCGTCACATGCGCGAAAAATGAGAGGATGTCGCCAACCCGCACCGGCTGTTTGAAGATGAACTCGTTCACCGCCACCGTGGCCATGCGGCCTTGCACATAGCGCGCGGGCAACACGCTGCCCGCCAAGTCCACCTGGGCCATGACCCAGCCGCCAAAAATGTCGCCATTGGCATTGCAGTCGGCTGGCATGGGGATGACCTTGAGTACCAGGTCTTTGTTGGTGGGTAATTCGACGGGGCTACGGGTGTTGGCAGACATGGGCACAATCGGTTGGTTCTACATTGCACCGATTGTCTCCCATGCGCCACTTAGGCCACAGCTCCGCCGCCCCTATCGCCACTCCCAGCCCCGTTTCTGCATCGTCTGCTGCGTCCACAGCCGCTAGCCCCGCCCACTCCGACTGGGCTACGCTGCAGCGCCTCTTGCCCTACCTGTGGCAGTACAAGTGGCGGGCCATTGCGGCCCTGCTGTTCATGATCGCGGCCAAGGGGGCCAATGTGGGTGTGCCGGTGCTGCTCAAGACCTTGGTCGACGCCATGAGCTTCAAGCCCAGCGACCCCAAAGCGGCGTTGGTGGTGCCGCTGGGTTTGCTCTTGGCCTATGGTTTGCTGCGTCTTTCGACCTCGTTTTTTACCGAGCTGCGCGAGTTGGTTTTTGCCAAGGCCACGCAGGGCGCGTCGCGCTCGATTGCGCTGCAAACCTTTGAGCACTTGCATGCCCTGAGCCTGCGCTTTCACCTGGAGCGGCAAACTGGCGGTATGACGCGCGACATTGAGCGCGGCGTGCGCGGCATTGAGTCGCTTATCTCGTATTCGCTCTACAGCATCATCCCGACCCTGATTGAAGTCACTTTGGTGCTGAGCATTTTGGCCATCAAATTCGATGTGTGGTTTGCCTGGATCACCATCGCTGCGCTGGCGGTCTACATCAGCTTTACCGTGAGCGTGACCGAGTGGCGCACCAAGTGGCGCAAGCAGGCCAACGAGTTTGACTCCGCCGCCCATACCAAGGCGATTGACTCGCTTTTAAATTACGAAACGGTGAAGTACTTCAACAACGAAAGCTTTGAAGCGCGCCGCTATGACGAAAGCCTAGAGAAGTTGCGCCGCGCCCGCCTCAAGAGCCAAACTACGCTCTCCATGCTCAACACCGGCCAGCAACTCATCATTGCCATCGGCCTGGTGGGCATGCTGTGGCGCGCCACGCAGGGTGTGGTCGATGGCCGCATGACCCTGGGCGATTTGGTCATGGTCAACGCCTTCATGATCCAGCTGTACATTCCGCTGAATTTTCTAGGCGTGATCTACCGCGAGATCAAACAAAGCCTGACCGACCTCGACAAAATGTTTGTGTTGATGGAAAAAGAGCGCGAAGTGGCCGACGCGCCAGGCGCACAAGCCTTGGCCCTCAACAGCAGTGACAGCAGCAATGGCAACAGCCACAACGCGCAAAGCCCCAGCGTGCGCTTTGAAGATGTGAGCTTCGCCTACGAACTGGGCACGGCCAGCGACCCATCGGGCGGGCGGGCCATTTTGCACCACATCAGCTTTGAAATCCCGGCGGGCAAAACCGTGGCCGTGGTCGGGCCCTCGGGCTCGGGTAAGTCCACCCTGGCGCGCCT
>CANFOR010000126.1 GCA_947448675.1 Betaproteobacteria bacterium | reverse complement strand
TATCTGATTTTCTCGACAATGGTGTGTTGGGTGGAGTAATGCGTAGTGTCATCACAAGCATCGTTGGCTGATTACTTTCGCGTTACCGAATTGAGAACAGGGAGGGCGCTCGCAGTTGCAAGACTGCGGTGCCAATAGAACTCACCCACCCGTTTCTGCGTCCAAATTTTTAGGCTTATAACTAGAGATACTTACCTGACAGGCTGCATCTTGTAATGACGCCCTCTTGATCCCATGCCAGCCCAATCCATCCTCCACTTCTGGTTCGAAGAGCTAACCCCCAAACAGCACTTCGTCAAAGACGCTGCGCTAGACGAAACCATCCGCGCGCGCTTCGGCGACACGCTGCAGGCTGCATCGCACTGCGAGTTGTTTGCGTGGCGCACTACGCCTGAGGGCCGGCTGGCGGAGATCATCGTGTTGGACCAGTTCTCGCGCAACGTCTACCGCGACACGCCGCGCGGCTTTGCACAGGATGCGCTGGCGCTGTTTACGCAGCTGGGCAACCAAGACAACCTGAACTACGCGCTGCGCCACAAAGCCATCATCGACCGCTTTGGCCGCTTCCCGCACCGCAATGCGATTTTGGGGCGTACTTCCGGCGGGGACGAGCTGACCTTCTTGAGCGAGCCGGGGTCTTCGTTTTAGGTTTCGGCTCTTTGAATGCTACGGTTTTAGTAGCTGGTTGTGCATATTCCACGGGGGTTAAGGGCTGATTTGACACATAGATAGCCTGCTCCGTTAAACTCCAGCCCATGCGCCCCTCACAAGCCCTAAGCCAACACCGTGAAGCCGTCTGCCTTGCTGCAGCGCGCTATCGCGTGGCCAACCCGCAGGTCTTTGGTTCCGCCATGCGCGGGGATGACCGCGATGGCAGCGATCTCGACCTGTTGGTAGAAGCATTGCCTGGCACTACGCTGCTGGATTTGGGCGGCCTGCAAGACGAACTGCAGGAGTTGTTGGGCGTGTCGGTCGATGTACTCACCCTCAAAGACCTGCCCGCCAAGTTCCGCGACATCGTCGCACAAGAAGCCCGGCCTGTATGACAGTGAACCGTCTGGTAGATTATCTGGACCACATGCGCCAAACGATTGCCGACGCACAATCGTTCACCGAGGGCATGGCTCAGGCCGATTTTGAGCAAGACAAGCGCACCCAGCAAGCGGTGGTCATGAGTCTAATTGTTCTGGGCGAAGCAGCCACCAAGGTAATGGATCTACACCCGACTTTTGCAGAACTGCATAAGTAAATCCCGTGGCGCAGCATGCGGGGCATGCGCAACCGTATTGCCCATGGCTACTTCGACATCAACCTTGAGGTAGTGTGGGACACCGTGCAAACCGCTCTGCCCGTTCTGAAAAATCAGTTGAACGTTTTGCCACAAGTGTGACGGAACCCGCAACATGGCACAAACCGAAAATACTCAGCCAAGCAGGCTAACGCCATCCCCCAAAGCGCTGCAAAAGGCCTTGGTTCAGTCTGCCAAACAGGCTCAGCGCCTAGCCGACGCATTTGGCCTGAAAGTGCCTACCCTCAAGCCCAAAACACCCAGCAATGCGCGCGCAGCCCGCTGATTGATGTGGTCGCCTCCCAATCCATCCTCCACTTCTGGTTCGAAGAGCTAAGCGCCAAGCAACACTTCGCCAAAGACGCCGCGCTGGACGAAACCATCCGCGCCCGCTTTGGCGCAACGTTGGAGGCCGCTGCGCGCTGCGAGTTGTTTGCGTGGCGCACTACGCCTGAGGGGCGGCTGGCGGAGATCATCGTGTTGGACCAATTCTCGCGCAACGTGTACCGCGACACGCCGCGCGCCTTTGCGCAGGACGCGCTGGCCTTGATGTTGGCGCAAGAGTTGGTGGCCAGTGGGCAGGACCGCAGCCTGCCTGCAGCGCATCGCGTGTTTGCCTACATGCCCACCATGCACAGCGAGTCTGCGCTGGTGCATGCGCAGGCGGTGGCGCTGTTTACGCAGCTGGGTATGGCAGACAACCTGAACTATGCGCTGCGCCACAAAGCCATCATCGACCGCTTTGGCCGCTTCCCGCATCGCAACGCGATTCTGGGCCGCGCCTCCAGCGCAGAAGAGCTGGCGTTTTTGAGCGAGCCGGGGTCTTCGTTTTAGGGTTTTGTTGTAAGTTTGCTAGCTTTTTGATAGCTTCTTACGAATATTCCACGGGCCTTGCAGCCATTTAGCCCCCTTCAAACTTACTTGCAACGCCTCAACAGCCCTTGTGAATTGCCAAACGCTCCCCAGCTAAAGTGCAGCCCGGGCACAATGCACGGGCATTCTGCATTCCCCCACTCTTTTACCCCCCCCGGAGAACCCATGTCTGACTTGCTGCACAAACTTCAATGGCGCTACGCCACCAAAAAAATGGACCCCGCCAAAGCGGTGGCCGCAGATGCCGTAGAGCGCATTGTGGAAGCTGCGCGCCTAGCGCCTACCTCTAGCGGCTTGCAGCCCTATGAGATTGTGCTGGTCACCAACCCCGAGGTGCGGGCGCAAATCCGGGCCAAGGCCAATGGCCAGGCGCAGATTACCGACGGCTCGCATCTGCTGGTGTTTGCCGCCTGGGACAACTACACGCCCGAGCGCATCAACATGATGTTTGACCTGACCAATGCGCAGCGTGGCAACACCAGCGAGGGCTGGGAAAACTACCGCAAGATGCTGCTGGCCGCCTACCCGGCCCGCCCGGCGCAAACCAATTTTGAACACGCCGCGCGCCAAGCCTATATTGGCCTGGGGGCGGCCTTGGTGGCGGCGGCCTTTGAGGGCGTCGACAGCACGCCCATGGAAGGCTTTGAGCCTGCTGCGGTGGACGTGATTTTGAATCTGGGCGCACGCGGCCTGCGCAGCGTGGCCATCATGCCCCTGGGTTACCGCGAGGCTGGTGCCGACTGGCTGGCCCCCTTGGTGAAGGTGCGCCGCCCGCGCGAGCAGTTTGTGACGGAAGTAGCCTAAACGCTAGATGGCGAGGCGGCGGGGCGTTTACTTGTAAAACGCCTCGACCGTGCCCTTGAGCGTGATCATCAAAGGCTTGCCTTTGCGGTCTACGGTTTTGCCTGCGGGCACTTTGACCCAGCGCTCGCTGATGCAGTATTCCTCGATATTGGTGCGCTCTTGGCCGTTGAGGCGAATGCCAATCTCGTGCGCGAACACGGCGCGCATATGGTGCTGGCTGCGCGGGTCGACCGAGAGGCGGTCGGGCAGCGCGGGGCGCTCGGTGGCGGCTGTTGTGGGCTCAGTAGTTGGCTGGGCGCTTGGCACGTTGGCTGGGGCGGTGGTGGGGGTGTCGGTCATGCGGGTATTTTGCCTGTTTCACCGGGGCTCATGAATCTGGCTTTTTGCGCGCCGCTTTCTTGGCCGCGCGCTCGGCCTCTAACAGCGCGGCCGCGGCTTGCCACTGGGCAAACTGCGCGGGGGTCTCTAGGGTGATGCGGCCCAGGGTGGCGGAGCGAAACTCGCCCATCACAATTTCGGCGGCTTTTTGCAGGTTGATCTTGCCTTTGCCCAGCAGCGCGCCGCGTTGGCGGCCAATGGCTTCTAGCAGTTCTTCGTCTTGCATTTGCGCGGCGTTGGCGAACTTAAAGCGCGCCTCTAAGAGCGGCGCGTAGGCTTGGCGCAAGATGGCCAGCAGTTCGAGCGCCACCTCTTCTTCATCATAGGCGTTGCGGCCCACGGCCCCACTGGCAGCGAGCAAAAAGCCGCTTTGCGCCACGCTGATGCGCGGCCACAACATGCCGGGGGTGTCCCACAGGTAAAAGTCGTCGGCCAGGGTGATGCGCTGCTCGAGCTTGGTGATGCCCGCCTCGTCGCCGGTTTTGGCGTGGCGCTTGTGCGTCAGGCTGTTGATGAGGGTGGACTTGCCCACATTGGGCACGCCGCAAATCAGCACGCGCATGGGCTTGGCCAGGCCGCCGCGCCCCGGTGACAGTGTTTGGCAGGCCTGCGCTAAGCGCCCGGTGGCCAAGCCGTCTGTGGCTTGAAGGCCCAGGGCTTGGGTGCCGGGCAAGGCGTTGTAATGCGCCAACCACAGGGCGCTGCGCGCCGGGTCGGCCACGTCTTGCTTGTTCAAAATTTTGAGCGTGGGTTTATGGCCCGTCAGCTCGGCCAAGAGCGGGTTGGCGCTCGAGCCGGGCAGGCGCGCGTCGAGCACTTCGATGACCACGTCGATCTCTTTCACGCGCTCGGCAATGGCCTTGCGCGTCAGGTGCATGTGGCCAGGGAACCATTGGATGCTCATAGCATGCCCCGCGCGGCCAAAGCATCGTACACGCGCAGCGCCGCATAGGCGTCATTGGCGGCGTAGACCAGCTGCGCTTCGCTCAGTTGCACATTGGCCCAGTTGCTGGTGGCGGCTTTTTTGGACTTGATGAAGCGCTGGCCAAACAGCACGGCCACCGCACCTTTGACGCCCATGTCTTTGCGGTAGCCGCGCTGGTGGAACACGTGGTTGAGGTCGAGCACGCCCAGTGGTTCTACACCCAGCTTGTGCACGATGCGTTTTTTGTCGTCGCCCAAACCAAAACCGGCTTTGGCAATCCCGCCCAGGGCCAATAAAGAGGCCACCACGGCGCGGCAGCGCGGCTCGTGCAACTGGAACACCCAGGCGCGCGCAGCGGTAGAAAGCTGCACGATGTGCGGCCCGTCAGACAGCTCGCCCACCGTGAAGGTGGGCTTGGATTCGGTGTCAAAACCCCAGGCAGGAGCGCTGGCCAGCTCGGCATAGGCCACCTGGGCCTGGGCCTCGGTGTGCACGAGGTTGATCTGGCCCAGCCCCAAGCGCTCGAAGGCAGGCAGCAAGGCGATGGCGTCTTTGTCAGGGGTGGCGTGGTGGCTAGTGTGGCTTGGCATAGGCTCGTATCATGGGTGCTTGAGCATAACGGTTTCAACATACACCCTAAACGCTATATTTTTCATAGCTGCTTACGCACATTCCATGCGCCTTTCAGCCACTTTTATCCTCTATGAACTCTTCTACAACGCCTTTTAGCCCCGCCGCAGACCGCAACAAACACGCCATACTCGATGGGCTACGCCAACTGCTGCCCACCAGCGGGCGCGCGCTGGAAGTGGCTTCGGGCACGGGCCAGCATGTGGCCTGGTTTGCTGCTCAGCTGCCGCAATGGCAGTGGCAGCCCACCGACGCCGAAGCAGCGGGCTTTGCGGGCATTGCCGCCCACTGCGCGGGCCTGGCCAATGTGCGCCCGGCCCTGCTGCTAGACCTTTTGCAGAGCCCTTGGCTACCGACCCCTCAGCCAAGCCCTGAAAACCCCGCCAACGACTTTTTTGGTGCGCCCTTGGACCTGATCTACTGCGCCAACATGCTGCACATTGCGCCCTGGGCCTGCTGCGCCGCACTGATGCAGGGCAGCGCGCAACGGCTCGCGCCGGGCGGGCGGCTGGTCACCTACGGGCCGTATTTGCAAAACGGTGTGCCCACGGCCGCGGGCAACCTGGCCTTTGACGCTAGCCTGCGCCAGCGCAACAGCGCTTGGGGCGTTCGCGCTTTGGAAGACGTCGTGCACGAAGCGCAGCGCGCGGGCCTGCAATTGCAAGCCCTGCACAGCATGCCCGCCAACAATTTGCTCTTGGTCTGGGGCCGCGCGGTTTGAATACTGCTGGCTTGGGCTACGGCGGAAACTACGCAAACCCCCGTAGTGGTTTGCACCGATAGCTTGAATGCGCCACGTTAGCGAAACTGGGCTTACTTTGCGCACATGCAAAGCAAGAACCCGGGTACGTTTATGGCCAGTGTCAGCATCCAAGCAGTCAAAAAGAATTTTGGTGAAACCCCCATCCTGCATGGCGTAGACATCGACATCCCCGACGGCTCCTTCACCGTGCTGGTCGGCCCTTCGGGCTGCGGCAAGTCCACCCTGCTGCGCATGATCGCGGGCCTGGAGCAAATCAGCGGCGGCGAGATTCGCATTGGCAACACCCGCGTCAACGACCTGCCGCCCAAGCAGCGCGACATTGCCATGGTGTTCCAAAACTACGCGCTCTACCCGCACATGACGGTGCGCGAAAACATGGCGTTTTCACTCGCGCTGGCCAAGCAAGACAAGGCCACCATTGACAGCAAGGTCGGCCGCGCGGCGGGCATCTTGGCCCTGGGCGCCCTGCTCGACCGCTACCCACGCCAGCTCAGCGGCGGGCAGCGCCAGCGCGTGGCCATGGGCCGCGCGATCGTGCGCGACCCTCAGGTGTTTTTGTTTGACGAGCCGCTGTCTAACCTCGACGCCAAGTTGCGCGTGGCCATGCGCAGCGAGATCAAAGAGCTGCACCAGCGCCTCAAAACCACGTCCATATACGTGACGCACGACCAGATTGAGGCCATGACCATGGGCGACAAAATTGTGGTCATGCGCGACGGGCGCATCGAGCAAGCGGGCAGCCCGCTGGAGCTGTACGACCACCCGGCCAACCAATTTGTGGCGGGGTTTATTGGCTCACCGTCGATGAATTTTTTGCCGGCCACGCTGCGCCGCTCGGCAGCGGGCGCGCAAGTCGAACTGCAAGACGGCACACGCTTAGACGCACCGCACAACGCGGGTGGCCAGGACGGCCAGCCAGTGGTGTTTGGCACCCGGCCCGAGCACCTGAGCTTGGCCAGCAGCGGCGGCATTGCCGCCCAAGTGGTGGTGATGGAGCCCACCGGCATGGACACCTTTGTGGCCTGCCGCCACGAGGGAGTAGACCTGTCGGCGGTGTTCCGCGAACGCCACAACTTCGCCCCCGGCAGCACCGTGCACCTTCTGCCCGACCTGCAGCGCGCCCATGTGTTTGACGCGGGCAGCGGCCAGCGTCTGTTGGCCTAGATTTTTCGCTTTCTTTTCACGACCTTTCTCAACACTTTTTCTCAGCATTTATTTCAACCACATTCAACAGGAGACACACCATGAGCAACTTCAATCGCCGCACGTTTTTAGAAGGATCGGCCAGTGCCGCTGCCCTTGCTTCTGTGGGCAGCGCGGCCACGCTGTTTGCGCCTGCCGTGCATGCCCAGGCATTTGCCCTCAAGCCCGAAAAGGGCGCCAAGCTGCGCGTGCTGCGCTGGAGTCGTTTTGTGCAGGGCGACATCGACGCCTACATGGTCAACGTAAAGCGCTTCACCGAAAAAACCGGCATTGAAGTGCGCGTTGACAACGAAGGCTGGGAAGACGTGCGCCCTAAGGCTGCAGTCGCTGCCAACACCGGTGCGGGCCCCGACATTATTTTGTCCACCAATGACGATGCCAACCTCTACCCCGAGAAGCTGCTCGACGTGACCGCCTTGGCCACCTACCTGGGCAAAAAATACGGCGGCTGGTACCCGGCCTGCGAAACCTATTTGCGCCCCGACGGCAAGAAGTGGATCGGTCTGGCCCTGGGCTCGGCCGGCTCGATGATGGTCTACCGCCAAAGCCAACTCAAGGCTGCGGGTTTTGACAGCTTCCCCAAAGACACGAATGGCTTTTTGGCCATGCTCAAAGCCTTGCACGCCAAGGGCACGCCCGGCGGTTTTGCGCTGGGCAATGCCACTGGCGATGGCCTGTGGACCAACTGGCTGATTTGGTCACACGGCGGAAAATTGGTCGACTCCAATAACAAAGTGGTGATCGACAGCGCCGAGACCATCAAGGCTTTAGAGTACGCCAAAGAGATGTACGCCACCTTTATCCCGGGCACTCTGAGCTGGCTCGACCCCAACAACAACAAAGCCTTTTTAGACGGGCAGATCAGCGTCACCAACAACGGCATTTCGATCTACTACGCTTCTAAAAACTCGCCCGAAGCAAAGCTCAAAGAAATGTCGCAAGATATTCAGCATGCGTCCTTCCCGATTGGGCCTGTGGGCGTGCCCACGGAGTCGCATTTGTTCTTTAACCAAATGATCATGAAGTACACCAAGTACCCGCAGGCGGCGCAAGAGTTCTTGCGTTTTATGATGGAGCAAGAGCAGTTTGACCCTTGGCAAACCGCAGCGGGCGGCTACATTGCCCCGCCTTTGGCCACCTATGCCAAGAGCCCGATCTGGACTGACGACCCGAAGAACACGCCTTACCGCGACGCCGTGAAGAACATGCGTCCCGCAGGCTATGCGGGCAAGCTGGGCTATGCCTCGGCGGGCGCAGCGGCAGAATTCATCGTCTGCAACATGGTGGCCGAAGCTGCCAGCAGATCCAAAACGCCGAAAGAAGCCGCCGAACGCGCGCAAAAACGTGCGGAACGTTATTAC
>CANFOR010000125.1 GCA_947448675.1 Betaproteobacteria bacterium | reverse complement strand
CCGCTCACATCGAGGCGCACATCTTTGAACAGGCCCAGCGCAAACAAAGCACGAATGGCGGCGGCGCCTTTTTCGTCGCTATAGGTCTCGCCCACACGAAAGGGCAAAGATGCAAAAATGGTGCCGGGCTCGACCCGCTGCAGGCCTTCAACGCGGATGTCACGCAACACGAAGGGGTCGATGGCCCAGGCTGCATTTGCTATGAAAAAAGTAGCTATCGACGCACAGAGGGCGCGCGTTTTCAGGCGTTTTAATGGTTTTTGCATGAAGTTCAGAAATTGAGCCCAAACAGGCGGGTCACGTCGTTAAACAGGGCGATGGACATCATGGCCAACAGCACGGCGACACCACCGCGTTGCAAGCGTTCCATCCAGACATCGGGCACGCTTTTGCCCGTGATGCCCTCCCAAAGATAATACATCAGGTGCCCACCGTCTAAGACCGGTAGCGGCAGCAAATTGAGCACACCCAAGCTCACACTGATGAGGGCCAAAAACACCAGGTACTCGGTCAGGCCCATGCTAGCCGACTTGCCTGCGTAGTCGGCAATGGTGAGTGGGCCGCTTAAATTTTTGAGCGAGGCTTGGCCGATGACCATCTTGCCCATCATGCGCAGGCTCAGGGCCGAGACCTCCCAGGTGCGCGCCACGCCTTGCCACAGGCCTTGCAGCGGACCGTAGTGCACGGTGAGCATGGCCGGGGGATCGCCCACATAGGCACCGACGCGGCCCACCTGGAGCGCGCCTTCGCTGAACACATCGGGCTGCACAGGCAGCTCCAGGCTTTGGCCTGCACGCTGGACGCGCCAGAGCTGCTCCAGCGCCTGGCCATTGCGCACCGAGGCGCGAATGGTTTCGCGCAACTGCGCGGCGTCAATGATGTGCAGCTCGCCAATGGCCAGCACCACATCGCCTTGGAGTAAACCCGCTTTTTGCGCCGCACCGCCCGCTGTTAAAGCGCCCAGCACCGGCCGCGTCCAGGGACCGAGAATGCCGATTTTGCGAAACAGCTGCGCATCAGCGTCACTGGCTTGCAGTTGGCTCAGGGGCAACAGCAGCGTCCGCTTAGGGCCAGCCTCGCCCTGGGCCAGTTCGAGCTGCAGGTTGCGGCCATTGAGCGCGCCCTGGGTCAGGCGCCAACGCAGGTCTTCAAAGGAGCGCACGGCGCTGGGCGCATCGCCTTCAAAAGCCGCTTGGCGCACGGTCTCGCCGCCGACAATGCCCGCGCTTTGCGCGATCGAACCTGCTACGGGGCTGGCCAAAATCGCTTGGGGTTCTTGCACGCCCGACCAGTTCACCACTGCGTACAAGAGCACGGCCAAGAGCAAATTGGCAACGGGGCCCGCCGCCACAATCAACGCCCGGCTGCGCAGCGGCTGGGTGTTAAAAGCCAGGTGGCGTAGCTCGGCAGGCACCGGGGCCTCGCGCTCATCGAGCATCTTCACATAGCCGCCCAAAGGGAACATGCCAATGACAAACTCAGTGTTTTGCCCTGGCTTTTGCTGCGCGGGTCGCCAGCGAACCAGGGTTTTGCCAAAGCCGACCGAGAAGCGCAGCACCTGCACGCCGCAGGCCACGGCCACGCGGTAGTGGCCGTATTCGTGCACGGCGATCAAGATGCCCAAGGCCGCAGCAAAAGCCAGCAGGGTTAACAGCATGTCAGGGCTCCAAACGCTTCACATGGTCGAGCGCAACGCGGCGCGCGTCGGCATCGAGCGCCAACAGATCGGCCAGCGCATGCGGCTTGGAGGGGCTGCTGGCCGAAAGAGTTGCAAGGTTGACGGCATGAATTTCGTCGAAGCGAATGCGCCGCTCTAAAAAGGCCTGCACCGCCACTTCATTGGCGGCGTTGAGCACTGCCGTGGTGCCGGGTGGCGCAGCCAAAGCATCCCAGGCCAATTGCAAGCCGGGGAACAGTTGCGCGTTAGGCGCTTCAAAAGTCATAGCAGCCAACGCAGCAAAATCAAGCGCTGCGGCACCAGAGGCAATGCGCTCGGGCCAGGCCAGGCCGTAGGCAATGGGGCCGCGCATATCGGGCGTGCCCAGTTGCGCTACCACCGATGCGTCGCGGTATTGCACCATGGAGTGGATGATGCTTTGCGGGTGGATCACCACATTGATCTGCTCGGGTGCCATGCCAAACAGGTAACGCGCCTCGATCACCTCCAGCGCCTTGTTCATCATGGTCGCCGAGTCGACTGAAATTTTGCGCCCCATGACCCAGTTGGGGTGGGCCACGGCCTGCTCGGGCGTGACCTCGCGCAGGCTGGCTGGCGTGCGCGTGCGAAAGGGCCCGCCCGAGGCGGTGAGAATGATTTTGCTGACCCGCGCGCTCCAAGTAGCCGGGTCTTCGGGCAGAGACTGAAAGATGGCCGAATGCTCGCTGTCGATGGGCAGCAGGCGCGCACCGCCCTCTTGCACGGCCTGCAAAAACAACTCGGCACCGACCACCAAAGCCTCTTTATTGGCCAACAGCAAACGCTTGCCTGCTCGCGCGGCCGCCAGGCAAGGGGCCAGGCCCGCGGCGCCCACAATCGCGGCCATCACTACGTCGGTCTGTTCGTGCGACGCTATTGTTTCGAGAGCGCTCTGCGCTTGCAGAACATGCGTTTCCAGGCCATTGGCCTTGAGTTTGTGGGCTAAATCAGCGGCATGCGCGGGGCTCACCATCACCGCATAGCGCGGCTTGAACTGCGCGCATTGGGCCAGCAATAGGTCCACCTGGGTGGCGGCGCTCAGGGCAAAGACCTCAAAGCGCTCGGGGTGGCGGGCCAATACGTCGAGGGTGCTCGTGCCGATCGAGCCGGTTGAGCCCAAGATGGTGACGCGTTGTTTTTGCATACCGGTGTGTAAACCCATCAAGCTACAAAATCGAGAGCATTAAAGCCAATGGCAGAGCGGGTAAGAGCGCGTCTACACGGTCGAGCACGCCACCGTGGCCGGGCAGTAAGCCGCTCGAATCTTTGGCACCTGCAGCGCGTTTGATGAGCGACTCGACCAAGTCGCCCGCCACACTCATGGCGACCATGAAGACCAAGGCCAAGCCTGTGTAGGCCCAACCTTTGGTAACCAAACGCGTGTAAAAACTGGGTACGCTGGCCTGCAGGGCCGCATCGGCCCACACCCACACAGCAGCCATGAGCAGCACGCCCAGCATGCCGCCGACCACGCCCTCCCAGCTCTTGCCGGGGCTGATGCTGGGGGCCAGTTTGCGCTGGATAAACCGCGTGCCGAAAGCGCGCCCGGCAAAGTAGGCGGCAATGTCGGCCATCCATACCAAGAGCAAAACCGAGAGCAAAAAATTGATGCCCAGCACCCGCGCTTGGGCCACGGCCAACCAGGCCACGCACAGCGCGCACAGGCCGACCAGGCAGCGCAGTGCACGGGGCAGGCGCAACCAGCCAGGAGCCCCTGCGTGCAGCAGCCAAGCACTGGCCAAAACCCAAGCGCTGCCTGTGCACAGCCACAGCAAGGGCAAGGCGCTCTCAAGCAAGCCCACGGCCCAAGCCAAGCCACACAACAGCACGCAGGCCGCGCCCAGGGCCAGCGCAGCAGCTTGCGGCAAACCGTTCAAACGCCCCCATTCCCAGGCTCCGGCTGCTATCAAAAGCAGAGTGATGGCAGCAAAAGCTTCAAAGCGCGGGTAGAACAAGGCGGGCAATAGCAAGGCCAATAACACCAAGGCTGTGGTGATGCGTTGCTTGAGCATCAGGTGCCTGTGGGCAGCATACGCAGCTGCTCGGTGGTTTTGCCAAAACGCCGCTCGCGTTGGCTGTAGTCGGCTATGGCAGCGTCTAACTCGGCTTCGTCAAAGTCGGGCCAGAGTTTGCTGCTGAAATACAGCTCGGCATAAGCCGCTTGCCAGAGCAAAAAATTGCTGATGCGCATCTCGCCGCCGGTGCGAATCAGCAAGTCGGGATCGGGCACATGGGCGAGGGACAAAGCGCGGTCCAGCGCCAACTCGGTGATGGGCTCACCCCGCGCGGCCAAACGCGCTGCGGCTTGGGCAATGTCCCAACGGCCGCCGTAGTTGAAGCAGACGTTGAACACCAGCGAAGTGTTGTGTGCAGTCAGCGCCTCGGCATTCACCAGCGCCGCCAACACCTTGGGCGACAGGCCCGCGCGGTCGCCCACAACACACAGGCGCACGCCCTGCGCCAGCAAGCTTGGCGCTTCGCGTAGCAGGGCCGACACAAACAGCTCCATCAGGCCGGAGACCTCTTCAGACGGGCGGTTCCAGTTCTCGGAAGAAAACGCAAACACGGTGAGCACGCGCACGCCGCGCGCTTGGCAGGCATTGGCGCAGCGGCGCAATGCATCTACACCTTGCTTGTGGCCTGCCACACGGGGCAAAAAGCGCTGCTTGGCCCAACGCCCGTTGCCGTCCATCACGATGGCGATGTGCTGGGGGATGGTGGGCATATGGGTCAAACAGCAGCCATGGCTAGACGGCCATGATTTCTTTTTCTTTGTCGGCGATCAAACGGTCAATGCCAATGATGTGCGCATCGGTGGCTTTTTGGATGTCGGCCTCGGCGCGCTTTTGGTCGTCTTCAGAAGCCAGCTTGTCTTTGACCAATTTTTTCACCGCTTCATTGGCGTCGCGGCGCAAATTGCGTACTGCAATTTTGGCGCTCTCGCCTTCATTGCGCACTAGCTTGGTCATGTCTTTACGGCGCTCTTCCGACATCGGCGGCATGGGCACGCGAATCAGGTCGCCCTGGCTGGCGGGGTTTAGGCCCAGATCGCTCTCGCGGATGGCTTTTTCGATCTTGGCGCCCATGCCTTTTTCCCAGGGCTGGATGCTGATGGTGCGGGCGTCCAGCAGGGTCACATTGGCCACTTGATTGATCGGCATGAAAGAGCCGTAGTAATCGACCTGCACGCTGTCCAAAATCGCAGGATTGGCGCGGCCGGTACGGATTTTGGTGAGGTTGTGCTTGAAAGAATCGATGGACTGGTCCATCTTGGTCTGGGCGTTTTGTTTGATCTCAGCAATGCTCATAGGGTTCTCCTCGTCAGCTCTTTCGGGTGCAGCACAGTGGGGCTTAAACGTGAACCAAGGTTCCTTCGTCTTCGCCCATGACCACGCGCTTTAAGGCACCGTGTTTAAAAATACTGAACACTTTGATCGGCAATTTTTGATCGCGGCACAGCGCAAACGCGGTGGCGTCCATGATGCCCAGGTTGCGGCCCATGGCTTCATCAAACGTCAGGCTGGTGTAGCGCGTGGCGGCGGCGTCGAGCTTGGGGTCGGCAGTGTAGACGCCATCGACCTTGGTGGCTTTGAGCACCAGCTCGGCACCAATTTCGGCACCGCGCAAGGCAGCCGCAGTGTCGGTGGTGAAGAAGGGGTTGCCCGTGCCTGCAGCAAAAATCACCACCTTGCCCTCTTCGAGGTACTGCAAGGCCTTGGGGCGCACGTAGGGCTCGACCACTTGCTCAATCGCAATGGCTGACATCACGCGGGCGGTCAAACCTGCTTTGTTCATGGTGTCGGCCAGGGCCAAGGCGTTCATGACCGTGGCCAGCATGCCCATGTAGTCGGCAGTAGCGCGGTCCATACCGACCGAGCCGCCCGCCACACCGCGAAAGATATTGCCGCCACCGATCACCACCGCCACTTCAACACCCAAGCGGGTGATTTCAGCGATCTCGTTGACCATGCGCAAAATGGTGGCGTGGTTGATGCCAAAGGCATCGTCCCCCATCAAGGCCTCGCCCGACAGCTTGAGCAAAATCCGCTTATGGGCAGGCTTGGGACTGGTCATGCGAGAGCTCCTTGGAATGGTGGTTGAGTGTACTGGCCTGGTCTTGCGCCTTATTTGCGCCCACGTAAAGTTCTTTCAAGCGCCAACTTTGGCAGCGGCCACTTGGGCGGCCACTTCAGCAGCGAAGTCGTCGACCTTCTTCTCAATGCCCTCGCCCACCACGTACAGGGTGAAAGCTTTGACATTGGTGCCAGCGGCTTTGAGCATTTGCTCGACGCTTAGCTTGTCGTTCTTCACAAAAGCTTGGTTAAAGAGCGAGACTTCTTTCAAGAACTTTTGTACGCCACCTTCAATGCGCTTGGCCACAATCTCAGCAGGCTGGGCGGCTTTGCCTGCAGCCTCGGCGACTTTACGGTCTTCTTCGGCTTTGCCAGCGGCAACAGCACGCTCTTTTTCAATCAGCTCGGCAGGCACGTCGGCGCTGGTAAGTGCAACGGGCTTCATGGCGGCAACGTGCATGGCAACGTCTTTGGCAGCGGCTTCATTGCCGTCAAACTCCACTACCACGCCGATGCGCGTGCCGTGCAGATAAGCGGCCAATTGGCTGGTGCCCGCAAAGCGCTTGAAGCGGCGAAAGCTCATGTTCTCGCCGATTTTGCCGATCAAACCCTTGCGCACGTCTTCGAGCGTGGGGCCAAAACCGTCTTGGCTGTAGGCCAGTGCGCACAGCGCAGGCACATCAGCAGGATTGTGCAATGCAATCAGCTCTGCAGCTTTATTGGCCAAGGCCAAGAAGCTGTCGTTCTTGGTAACGAAGTCGGTTTCGCAATTGACTTCGAGCAAAGCGCCGGTAGTGCCGTTGATAAAGCTGGTGACCACACCTTCAGCCGTCACGCGGCTGGCGGCTTTACCGGCTTTGTTGCCCAGCTTAACGCGCAGCAACTCTTCGGCTTTGTCCATATTGCCGTCAGCCTCGGTCAAGGCTTTTTTGCACTCCATCATGGGAGCGTCAGTCTTGGCGCGCAGTTCGGCGACCATGCTTGCGGTAATTGCAGCCATAAAAATTCTCCGTTATCAGTTCAATGTACAAAAATCAGTTTAAAAAAAAGGGGCAGTGAAGCCCCCTTTTGCTGTGCCCAGCCTTCGGGCAAGGCACATGGTGAAGGGTTTAAGCAGCAGTGCCTGCTTCAACTTCCACAAACTCGTCGCTGCTCTCGGTTTGCACAGCCTTGACCACGTCGTTCATGGCATTGGCGCGGCCTTCTAAGATCGCGTCGGCAATGCCACGGGCGTACAAAATCACGGCCTTGGAAGAGTCGTCGTTGCCGGGGATGATGTAGTCAATGCCTTCGGGGGAATGGTTGGAGTCCACCACGCCAATCAAAGGGATGCCCAGTTTTTTGGCTTCGGCAACTGCAATTTTGTGGGAGCCCACGTCAATTACAAAAATAGCGTCGGGCAGTGCCGTCATGTCTTGAATGCCGCCGATGTCTTTTTCGAGTTTGATCATCTCACGGCTGAAGGTGAGTTGCTCTTTTTTGCTCAAAGCGTCAAGGCCAGCTTCTTGCTGGATTTTCATGTCTTTGAGGCGTTTGATCGAGGTTTTGACAGTTTTGAAATTGGTCAGCATGCCGCCCAGCCAACGCTGATCAACAAAGGGCACACCAGCTCGCTTGGCTTCTGCAGCCAAGGTTTCGCGCGCTTGGCGCTTGGTGCCCACCATCAAAACGGTGCCACGGTTGGCGCTGAGTTGTTTGACGAACTTGATCGCGTCCTGAAACATCGGCAGCGATTTTTCCAGGTTGATAATGTGAATTTTGTTGCGATGGCCAAAGATGTAGGGGGCCATCTTGGGGTTCCAGAAACGGGTTTGGTGTCCAAAGTGGACGCCGGCTTCTAGCATTTCGCGCATGGATACAGACATGTGATACTCCAAAGGTTGGGTCTAAAATCCGCTCCGATTTGCCCCCGACGGCCTGTTTGTAGGCATACTGGGCGCAACACCTTGCATAGAGCGGTTTGCGTTTTTTTGTCTTGCCGCTTGTCAGCAAAACCATTCGATTATAGCAGCCATGACAGCCTCCACTACCAACGCCCAGCCCACTGACAGCCCCTTGGCCGACCCGTCATTGGCCGATCTTTGCGCCACCCGCTTGGCGCTGCGCCAAGGCAGCAGCAGCGCCAGCGCCGAAATGCAAACCTGCTTGGCCCGCGCCAGCAGTCTGGCCAACGAAGGCGTGTTTCTGCGCCAAGATGCCGACACGGCTTTTGCCCAAGCCGATGCCGCCAGCCCCCACAGCCCATTGGCAGGTTTGGCGGTGTCGGTCAAAGACCTGTTTGACATCCAAGGCCAGGTCACGGCCGCGGGATCGACCGTGTTGCGCGAGGCCTCGCCCGCCACGCGCGACAGTGCCGCCGTAGCGCGGCTCAAAGCCGCTGGCGCAGCCCTCGTTGGCCGCACCCACATGGTGGAGTTCGCCTTCTCGGGCGTGGGCTGGAACCCGCACTACGGCACACCGGCCAACCCCTGCGACGCGCAGACGCCGCGCATTGCGGGTGGCTCGTCTTCGGG
>CANFOR010000124.1 GCA_947448675.1 Betaproteobacteria bacterium | reverse complement strand
TGGCCTCGGTGCCGGGGCGGGGCAGTGTGTTCAGCTTGACCTTGCCCTTGGCCGCTTCGGTCGAAGCTGTCAGCCTGTCTACAAAACACCCGAACGCCAGCTCGCAAGACGAGCCAGTCGATGCCGGTAGCTCTGACCACGGTTTGGTGCCCAAATTACCGGCCGACAACGCGCTCTTGCTTGATGCGCGCATCTTGGTGATCGACGATGAAAGCACCGTGCGCGAAGGCATGGTTGCCTTGCTGGGCCAGTGGGGCTGCGTGTGTTTGAGCGTGGGCAGCATTGAAGAAGCCCTGGCCCAAGCGGCGGCTTTTGCGCCCCAGCTCATCGTTAGCGACTACCGCCTGCGCCAACAACGCAATGGCCTGGAAGCCATTAGCAGCTTGCGCCAGCTGCTGGGCGCGGGCACCCCGGCGATTTTGATTACGGGCGACACCGCCCCCGACCGCCTGCGCGAAACCTTGGGCAGTGGCATGCGCTTGCTGCACAAACCGGTAGCGCCCGAACAGCTGCGCAGTGTGGTACTGAAAGAATTGGCAGCTTTTCCAACGGCGCCCAGAGCGCCCCGAGTGTTCGAAATGCTATAGGTTTAGTAGCTGCAAACGCACAGCCCATATTGGCTGGCGGCATATTTTGCTCTACAGCGTGTCGATAAAGCTGCGCAATTTGTCACTGCGGCTGGGGTGCTTGAGTTTGCGCAGGGCCTTGGCTTCAATTTGGCGAATGCGCTCGCGCGTCACGTCAAACTGCTTGCCCACTTCTTCCAACGTGTGGTCGGTGCTCATCTCAATACCAAAGCGCATGCGCAGCACCTTGGCTTCGCGTGGGGTCAGGCTGTCTAAGATGTCTTTCACCACGTCGCGCAGGCCCGCTTGCATGGCCGCGTCAATCGGCGCGGTGTTGGCGCTGTCTTCAATGAAGTCGCCCAGGTGGCTGTCGTCGTCGTCACCAATCGGCGTTTCCATCGAGATGGGCTCTTTGGCGATCTTCATGATCTTGCGGATTTTGTCTTCCGGGATCTCCATCTTGGCGGCCAACACCGAGGCATCGGGCTCAAAACCAAACTCTTGCAAGTGCTGGCGGCTGATGCGGTTCATCTTGTTGATGGTTTCGATCATGTGCACCGGGATGCGAATCGTGCGGGCTTGGTCGGCAATGCTGCGCGTGATGGCCTGGCGGATCCACCAGGTGGCGTAGGTACTGAATTTATAGCCACGGCGGTATTCAAACTTGTCTACCGCTTTCATCAAACCGATGTTGCCTTCTTGGATCAAGTCCAAGAACTGCAAACCACGGTTGGTGTATTTTTTGGCGATAGAAATCACCAAGCGCAGGTTGGCCTCGATCATTTCCTTCTTGGCGGCGCGCGAGCCGCGCTCGCCTTCGTTCATGCGCTTGTTGATGTCCTTGAGCTCGTGCAAGGGCACCACCACGCGCGACTGCAGGTCGGTGAGCTTTTGCTGCAGCTCTTGCACCGGCGGAATATTGCGTTGCATGATGACGCTCCAGGCCTTGCCTGCAGCGGCTTGCTTTTCGATCCACTTGAGGTCGAGCAAATGCGAGGCAATGCGTTTGCCGTTCTTGTCATAGCCGCTGAACTCGGCAATAAAGTTGTCTTGCGGGTAGCCGCATTTGTCTACGATGATGCGGCGCAGCTCGCGCTCTTTTTTGCGCACATCGTCGACCTGGCCGCGCACCATGTCGCAGAGTTTTTCAATGGTTTTGGCGGTAAAGCGAATGGTCATCAGCTCTTCGCTCAAAGCGGCTTGGGCCTTCATGTAGCTGGGCGTGCCATAACCTTCTTTGTCGTAGACCTTGTGCACTTTTTCAAACAACTCGTGCAGTTTGTCAAAGCGGCTGAGCGCCTCTTTTTTCAGCTCTTCGAGTTTTTTGGTCAGGGCTTTGGAGCCGCCTTTGCCGTCGTCGTCGTCGGCTTCGTCGAACTCGTCAAAGTCTTCTTCGGCCACGTAGTCGTCGGCCTCGTTGGGGTTGGAAAAACCGTCCACCACGGTAGAAATAACGACCTTGCCTTCGCGGATTTCAGCCGCCAGGCGGAAGATCTCGGCAATCGTGGCGGGGCTGTTGCTGATGGCTTCCATCATGGCATTCAAGCCGCCTTCGATGCGCTTGGCGATCTCGATCTCGCCCTCGCGGGTCAGTAGCTCTACGGTGCCCATTTCGCGCATGTACATGCGCACCGGGTCGGTGGTGCGGCCAAACTCGCTGTCCACGGTGGACAGAGCGGCCTCAGCGGCTTCTTCGGCCTCTTCTTCGGTGGCGCCGGTGGGCGCGGTGTTGGTGAGGATCAGGCTCTCGGCGTCGGGCGTTTGCTCGTACACCGCCACACCCAGGTCGTTCAGGGTGTTGATCACAGCCTCAAGGGTTTCCGCATCGATCAGCTTGTCGGGCAGGTGGTCAGAGATTTCGCCGTGCGTCAGGTAGCCACGCGTTTTGCCCAGCTTGATCAGCATCTTCAAGCGCGCGCGACGCTTGGCCAGATCTTCTTCAGAGAGCACAGCTTCGTCGAGGCCGAATTCTTTCATCAAGGCGCGTTCTTTGGCCTTGCTGATCTTCATGCGAAGGGGCTTGACCTTCTCGGTCGTCTCGGCCACTTCGGTGCTCGGCTCTTCGGCAAACTCGGCTTCAATGTCCGACAGGTCTTCTTCGCCACTGTCTTTGGCCTTGGGGCCGCGCTTGGCGCCGGCGGCGGCTTTGGCTGCAGGTTTTGCAGCGGCTTTGGCTGCGGGTTTAGCTGCGGGTTTGGCAGTGGTTGCGGCGGCAGATTTTGCAGCGGGGTTTTTCACTTCCACAGTCTTGGCTGCGGGCTTGACGCTGACTACTTTACCGGCTGGCTTTTCGGCCACCTTGACGGTGACGCTGGCATGCGGTTTTGCTACTATTTTGATAGCATTGTTCGCAGGCGTAGAAAGCTTCTTGACAATGGTGCGCACTATAGGCTGTTTGACAGCGGGTTCAATGGGTTTGGCTTTGCTATGGGGCACTGAAGGGGCTTTCGAGGCGGGTTTAGCGGGCGTTTTAGCGAGCGTTTTGGCGGGTGCTTTTACTGCCGCTTTAGCAGCAGATTGAGCAGCAATTACAGGCTTCTTGGGCTTTTGAGCAGGCATAGATCAACCTCAGATGTCAAAGACGGAGAGAAACAAACACTGCACCAAAAACGCTTGGTACGGGCGAGGCCATGGGCTGCGGGTGCGGCCTAGGGCGAAGACGAATCACGGAGGCAAGATGTGTGGGCGAACATTTGGAGTGCAGTCCTTGCGGTAGTTTGGCTGCTTGTGCGCTGATGGCAACGGTTCGCCTGGCCCGGAGGTGCTGCTGTCGCTCTTGCCGACTAGCAAATGGATTATACCAAAAGTGCGATTTCTAGCGCCTTGCGCCGCATTTGCAAGCTGCGGTAACGTTCGATTGCAGAGGGGTCGCTGGCGGCTTCTTGAATGGCCTGGTTCTCTTGCGCTTTGAGCCGGTCGACCAGCATGCGTTGGAGCAGGTCTTGCAGCTCAGCAGCGTCTTGCTGCTCGGTGTTGGGTGCGGCTGCGTCGGATGCGGGCGCGCCCGAAATTTCGTCTTGCGTCATCACGCGCAGGGCATAGGCTTCAAGTTCGTGCTCGCGCAGGCCCTCGCGCAGCGCGGCCCAGGGCTGGGCGCCATGTTCGTGCAACTGGGCTTCGAGCCATGCAAACAGCGGGCCTTGAGGCGCTGGCAATTCGCACAGCATGCTGTGCTCTTCACTCGAGAGTGTGTCCCACAGCGCGCACTGCGTGAGCAAAGCGCGGGCCGCGTAGTCGGGCCGACCGGTAGGCTGCTGGCGACCCCGCAAGGGCCTGCTAATAGGCCCAAAAGCCTCGCCAGATGTGCGTTGATAGCTATCTTTTTTGTAGCTTTCTTTTTTATAAGTATCGCTGCGCGGGCTGTTGGACGCGCTGTTTTTGCCCAAGCCCCACAAGTCGCTCAACTCGCGCACATCGATCTGCACTTGTTCGGCAATGTCGCCCAGCAATTGGCGGCGCAGTGCGCCTTCGGGCAGCAGGCTCCACAGCGGTTTGGCGTTGGCCGCAAAGTGGGCGCGGCCCTCGGCTGTGGCCATGTCGCAGGCCTCGCCCGCTGCGTCGAGCAAAAAGCGCGACAGCGGCACGGCGTCTTTCACGCACTGGGCAAAGGCCTCGCTGCCATTGGCGCGGATGAAGCTGTCGGGGTCGTGCTCGGCGGGCAAAAAGAGAAACTTGACGCTGCGCACGTCGGTCGCAAAGGGCAGGGCACCGTCGAGCGCTTTGCGCGCCGCGCGACGACCTGCGGCGTCGCCGTCAAAGCTAAACACCACGCTGTCGGTAAAGCGAAACAGTTTTTGCACATGGTCGGTGGTGCAGGCCGTGCCCAGCGTGGCCACGGCATTGGCAAAGCCCAGCTGGGCCAGGGCCACCACGTCCATATAGCCTTCGGTGACGAGCACGTAGCCCGCTTCACGCAGGGCAAAGCGCGCCTCAAACAAGCCATAGAGTTCGCGGCCTTTGCTGAAGACAGGCGTCTCTGGCGAGTTCAGGTACTTTGGCTTGTCGTCACCTAAAACTCGGCCACCAAAGCCAATGCATTCGCCCTTGACGTTGCGAATCGGGAACATCACCCGGTCGCGAAAGCGGTCGTAGCGCTTTTCTTCTTTGCCGGGCTCGGCACCTTCTTCGGTATTGCTGATGACCAAGCCGCTCTCGGTGAGCAAGGCGTCGGTGTAGTCGGGAAAGACGCTGGCCAAGCTGCGCCAGCCCTCGGGCGCGTAGCCCAGGCCAAAGGCCTTTGCCACCTCACCCGATACACCCCGACCTTTGAAGTACTCCACCGCACGCGGCGACTCGCGCAGGTGTTTGCGGTAAGCCTCGCCAGCTTTCTCTAGCACATCAGTGAGCGTGGCCTGTTTTTCGCGCTGGGCGGCGGCGCGCTCGCGCTCTTGCGGCGAAACGTCGTCTTCGGGCACCTGCATGCCGTATTGCTGGGCCAAGTCTTTCACCGCATCGACAAAGCCCATGCCTACATGGTCCATCAAAAAGCTAATGGCGTTGCCGTTCTTGCCGCAGCCAAAGCAGTGGTAGAACTGCTTGCTCGGGCTGACGCTGAAAGAAGGCGACTTCTCCCCGTGAAACGGGCACAGGCCCATGTAATTGGCTCCGCCTTTTTTGAGCTGCACATAGCGGCCCACGATCTCGACCACGTCGGCGCGGGCAACGAGCTCTTGGATGAAGTTTGGAGGAATGGCCACGGGCCGTATTGTGCCTACGCAAGCGGCGTCCGTATAATCGCAAGGTTTTTTTGCACGCATTTTCATGGCACTTATCGTTCACAAATACGGCGGCACCTCGATGGGCTCTTCCGAGCGCATTCGCAATGTTGCCAAGCGCGTCGCTAAATGGGCCCGCGCAGGCCACCAGATGGTGGTCGTCCCCAGCGCCATGAGTGGCGAAACCAATCGCTTGTTGGCCTTGGCCAAAGAGCTGGCCCCGGCGCAGCAAGGCGAGGACTATGGCCGCGAGCTCGACGCGCTGGCCGCTACTGGCGAGCAAGCTTCCTCGGCCCTGCTGGCGATTGCGCTGCAGGCCGAGGGCATGCCCTCGGTCAGCTACGCAGGTTGGCAGGTGCCCATCAAAACCAATAGCGCCTACACCAAGGCGCGCATTGAGAGCATTGACGACGCGCGCATCCGCACCGACTTGGCGGCAGGCAAAGTGGTCATCGTGACCGGCTTTCAGGGCGTAGACGCCAGCGGCAACATCACCACCCTGGGCCGGGGCGGCTCTGACACCTCGGCGGTTGCCGTGGCGGCCGCCATGAAGGCCGAGGAATGCTTGATCTACACCGACGTAGACGGCGTCTACACCACCGACCCGCGCGTGGTGCCCGAGGCGCGACGCCTGCACACCGTGAGCTTTGAAGAGATGCTGGAGATGGCCTCGCTGGGCTCCAAAGTTTTGCAAATTCGCTCGGTTGAATTTGCGGGCAAATACAAGGTCAAACTGCGTGTGCTCTCCAGCTTCACGCCCTGGGACATCAACATCACCGAAGAGGCTGCCAGCGGCACCTTGATCACTTTTGAGGAAGACGAACAAATGGAACAAGCCATCGTTTCTGGCATTGCCTTTAACCGCGACGAAGCCAAAATCTCGGTGCTCGGCGTGCCCGACAAACCGGGTATTGCCTACCAAATTTTGGGCGCGGTGGCCGACGCCAATGTCGAGGTTGACATGATCATCCAAAACATTTCTAAAGACGGCAAAACCGACTTTAGCTTCACCGTCAACCGCAACGACTACGCTAAAACCATCGACCTGCTCAAGGCCAAAGTGCTGCCGGTGTTGGGGGCTAGCGAGGTGCAGGGCGACACCAAAATTTGCAAAGTCAGCATTGTCGGCATCGGCATGCGCAGCCACGTGGGCATTGCTAGCAAAATGTTCCGCTCGCTGAGTGAAGAAGGCATCAACATCCAAATGATCTCCACCAGCGAGATCAAAACCTCGGTCGTGATCGACGAGAAATACATGGAACTGGCCGTCCGCGCCCTGCACAAGGCTTTTGATTTAGAACAGGCCCCGGTCTAACACTAAACCAAGGCGAGGCGCTGCAAACCCTGCGAGCTCCAGCGCAGCAGCTGCGCACGTGGCGGCTGGGTGGCGCAGTCCCAGTCGCTTAGCACCATGCGGCGCAGGCCTTGACCTAGCGCGTGTTCGGCGGGCTTGTGGGTGTGGCCGTGGATGAGGGTGTTGCACCCGGCGGCGGCTAGCCACTGGCGGGCCAAGTTTGCATCGACGTCGGCATAAGTTTGGCCTGTGCGTTTGAGCGCTTCGCTTTGCGCGCGCATGGCGCGGGCCAGGGCTTGGCGCTCGGCAAGGGGTTTGGCTAGGAAGGCGCTTTGCCAAGCCGGGCTGCGCACCTGGGCCCTAAAGGCCATGTAGGCGATGTCGGCCAGGCACAGGGCGTCGCCGTGCGAGAGCAGGCATTGCAGACCCGCAAACTGCAGCAGC
Organism: Betaproteobacteria bacterium; assembly: GCA_947448675.1. Classification (GTDB taxonomy): domain Bacteria; phylum Pseudomonadota; class Gammaproteobacteria; order Burkholderiales; family Burkholderiaceae_C; genus CANFOR01. The sequence continues at coordinate 1,275 of CANFOR010000124.1, read as the reverse complement.
GTGGGGTCGGCCAGTGCAGTGGCGCTGCAGGCCTCTAGGGCCTTGGAGCCGAGCAAGAAGTCGCGGTTGCCGTGCATGATGTAAATCGGCATGCGTTGCGCGGCTGCGTGCAAGAGGCTGGCGCATTGCTGCTCGAAGTGGCTGGGCTCGGGACTGGGTTCGGAAGAGCGCGCTGCAAAAACTGCGGTGGTGGGCGGCTCCAAGCAGTCGTCGCCGACCCACACCTCAAACAAATCGCCCAAGATGAAGAGCGCGTCTGCCGTGCAGGTGTGCAAGTAGTCTCGCAGAGTTTGCACGGTCTGCGGCTCGCTGGCCTGCAGGTGCAGGTCAGAAATAAAGTCTATGGCCTGCCAACTGGCGGGTGCTACCAGTGTGGCGGGCCAGGGCAGGATGTCAGACGACAACGGCCTTCTCGATTACCACGTCTTCTTTGGGCACGTCGTCATGAAAGCCCTTGCGCCCGGTTTGTACGGCGCGGATTTTGTCGACCACCTCGGTGCCGCTCACCACCTTGCCAAACACGGCGTAGCCCCAGCCTTGGGCGCTGGGCGCGGTATGGTTCAAAAAGGCGTTGTTGCCGACGTTGATGAAGAACTGCGCGGTGGCCGAATGCGGGTCGCTGGTGCGGGCCATGGCCAGGGTGTATTTGTCGTTTTTGAGGCCGTTATTGGCTTCATTGGTGATGGGCGCGTCTACGGCCTTTTGCGTCATGCCGGGTTCGAAGCCGCCGCCTTGCACCATAAAGCCGTCGATCACGCGGTGAAAAATGGTTTTGTTGTAGTGGCCTTTGTTCACATAGGCCAAGAAGTTGGCCGCCGACTTGGGCGCCTTGGCTTCGTCGAGTTCGATGGTGATGACGCCGTGGTCAACGATGTGCAGTTCAACTTTAGGGTTTGTCATGGTGGGCTTACTTGATGAGGGTTGCAGAAAGAATAGTAATGGCGGTTTTGGGCACGTCACTGGGAAATGGGCCGCCCGGGCCGGTGGGCGTGGCCTTCATTTTATTGACCACGTCCATGCCGCTCACTACCTTGCCAAACACGGTGTAGCCGTAGAGCTGGGCCGCGCCCAGCAATTGGGCGCGCGGCGTGTTTTCATAGGTGCGGCCCTGGTACTCGAACTTGGGCACTGGGTCGCCCGGTGGGATCAAGGTAGGGTCTAAAAACGCATTGTCTTTGACATTGATAAAAAACTGCGCCGTGGCCGACTGCGGGTCATTGGTGCGGGCCATGGCCAAGGTGCCCACCACATTGCGCGGGCCGCCTTTTTCGAGGG
>CANFOR010000123.1 GCA_947448675.1 Betaproteobacteria bacterium | reverse complement strand
TGCGCGGGTCGTCCCAGCCGCTCACCTTGTGGTCGTACACCAGCTGGGCCAGCTTGCGTTTGCTGGTGACCACATAGGTGAGGTTCAGGCGGGCAAACTCGTACTGCTTGGGTGCGGGGTGGGCCAGCAGGCCGCCGTCGCACAAACGGTCCAGCAACCAGTCGTAAAACGGCCTTTGGTCTTCAAACTCCAGCGTGCAAATGCTGTGGGTGATTTGCTCCAGCGCGTCTTCAATCGGGTGGGCAAAGGTGTACATCGGGTAGATGCACCAAGCGTCACCCGTGTGGTGGTGGGTGGCGCGGCGAATGCGGTAAATGGCCGGGTCGCGCATGTTGATGTTGGCGTGCGCCATGCTGATTTTGGCGCGCAGCACCATGCTGCCATCGGCGTGTTGGCCGTCTTTCATTTCACGCAGGCGCGCCAGGTTCTCGGCGGGGCTGCGGTTGCGCAAGGGGCTGTCTACGCCGGGTTTGCCAAAGTCGCCCCGGTTGGTGCGCATGGCCTCGGCGCTTTGCTCGTCTACGTAGGCCAGGCCTGCTTCAACCAAGTATTCCGCCGCGCGGTACATAAAGCCAAAGTAGTCGCTGGCCTGGTAGGGCGCAGCGTCTGCAGCCCCGTTCCAGTCAAAGCCGAGCCAGCGCACGGAGTCGACGATGCTGCGCACATATTCGGTGTCTTCTTTCTCGGGGTTGGTGTCGTCAAAGCGCAGGTGGCACACGCCGCCGTAGTCGCGCGCCAAACCAAAGTTCAGGCAAATGCTTTTGGCGTGGCCAATGTGCAGGTAGCCATTGGGCTCGGGCGGAAAGCGGGTGCGAATTTTGGCTGTGTCGAGCGGCGCGCTGGCGTGGTGGGCGGCGTCGCCCGGGCTACCAGCCCAGCGGCGCTGGGCGTAAGTGCCTTGGGCCAGGTCGGCCTCGATGATCTGGCGCAAAAAGTTGCTGGGTTTGGGGGCGGCGGTGTTGGCTGGTGCAGTAGAACTCATGCACGCATTTTAGGGCTGCAGCGCAGGCCGTTACGCTCTGGCACAGCTTTACCCCTTGCAGGCCTAGCCCAAAGCTGCGCTGGCGCGTTGTAGGGCTACGGGGCCACACGTGTGCAGGCTCCGCTGAAGGAGTCGAGCATGAACGCAAAGAACCTGGTTTTGGCCTTGGCCACCGTGTCTGCCCTGGGCGCTACCTTGGCCGCGAGCACTGCCCACGCGGGCAATGTGCAGTGGGCCGTAGACGTGGTGCAACCCGGCTTGCAGTCCAGCATGCAAGTGGTGGTGGGCAACATGCCCCGCTTGGTGCACTACAGCCCGCCCGCCGTGCTGCCTGCACCGCAAGTGGTCTACCCTGCTGGCGCTTACTACCCTGCACCTGTGGTAGTCCCCGTGTACACGCCTGCCGTGCGCACCGCCTGGGCTGAGCCCGCTTGGGGCTACCGCCACGAATGGCGCGAACGCGAACGGTGGGAGCGCATGGAGCGCGAGCGCGCTGAGCACGCCCGCTTTGAACGTGAGCGCTTCGAGCACGAGCGTTTTGAACGCGAACGCTTCGCACACGGCGGCTGGGAGCGCCGCTAAGGCGCGGTGCTGGGCCTGCTAGGTGCAGGCTCACTTAAAACGCAGCTTAGAGTTCCAAAAGTTGCTGACCATATAAGCGCAGTCTGCGGGCTTGGCGTAGAAAGTGCCATAGCCCGAGTAGACCACTTCATAACGGGCTTGCAACACATCGGCCAGCGTAGCTTGGTCGCGCGGCAACACCTGGTTGTCAAGCGCCCCGGCCAGCAAGAGTTTGGGAATGCGCACTTTCTCGAGCAGCTTGCGCAATTGGTTGAGTTCGCGCAAGGGCACGGGCTGAAAGTGCGCGAGCATGCGCAGGTTGCTGTGCTTAAAAACATCTGCCAAATAGCGACACACCCTTTTGTGTTCCCATGCGTTGGCGGTAGCCATTTGTCTACCCATGCGTGCACCGATCCAGCGCCGCCCAAAGTAGTTAGAGCGCAAAACGACGCTCGCAAAAAGGCTGGGGAACTTCATGCGTATGGTGTGCAGAAAATGCGTGTTCGACAGCGTAATGCTCTGCATGCGGTAGCCCACACGCGCCAACATGCCCGCGCCCACCAAGCCACCATAGCCGTGGCCCACCCAATGGAAGTTGCCGATGCCCAAGGCGTCTACCACTTGGTGTGCCAAAGCCGTTTGGGCGGCAACGTTGGGCCATTGGCCAATGTGGTTGTTCGCCCCAATGCCAGGTGGGTCTACCAGCACGATGCGGTACTGGCCCAGCAACTGCTCGGCAAAGGCCAGCATGGAACGGTGGTCGCTCATCACCGTGGGCCAGCACACCACCCACGGCCCGCTGCGCCCTGCGGTGTACACCGTGAACGCACCCAGGTCAGTGCTGAGCACCTTGGGTTGAAAGACTTCTGCATGCATCTATTGCTAACTCATCTAAGTAACACCTATGGATTACACCCCTGGGAGCTATTTATTGCCCGATAAATCAGTCACGCAAAGGGGCAATTCCTTCAATAGCAACAATGACTTACATCGCCTTAAATAAATGCACATACAGCCTGCTCACCGGCAGCTTGCGGCTGCTGCCATGCAGGCGCAGGCTGAGCTTGCCCTCGTCGTCGCGCAGCACGCTGGCAATGGCGGCGGCGCGCACCACCGTGCCACGGTGGATCTGCACAAAGGCCTGTGCGTCGAGTTGGGGCAGCAGCTCTTTGAGCGGGGTGCGCAACCAGTATTCGCGCTCGCCTTCGCCGTCCGGGTTACGGGCCAGCACGCGCAGGTATTTGTCGGCCGCTTCAAAGTACAGCACGTGGTCTAGCGGCACCATGTGGATGCTGTTGCCCACGCTGGCCTGCAGCACGCTCAGGCGCGGTGCGGGTGCTGCAGTGCCAGCGTGAGCCGAGCCGTGCGCACCGAGCGCTGCCATGCCTTGCAGCGGCCCGTTTTGCGAGCCCTGCGGCGCTAACAGGGCCTGCAGTTGCAGCACGGTAGCGGCCAGCTGCGCTTCAAAATTGAAGGCTGGCTGCGCTTGTTCTGTGCGCCTTGCAGCCGGTTTTGTCTCTTGCGGAGGAGCTTGCAAAGCGGTCTGCAACTGGCTTTGCAAGCGCGCCTGGACGCGCGCCACCGTGCGTTGTAAGCGCTCGGTCTGCACTGGTTTGAGCAGGTAGTCCACGGCCTGGGCTTCAAAGGCTTGCAGCGCGTAGTGGTCATAGGCCGTCACAAACACCAGTTGCGGAAAAGCCTGGTCGCTGGGCCAGTCCTCTGCCAAGGCGGCAGCGGCTTCCAGGCCACCCATGCCGGGCATGCGGATGTCAAAAAACAGCACCGTGGGTTGCAGCGCCAAGGCCTGCGCCACGGCCGAAGCGCGTCGCCCACCGTGGCCAGCACCTGCAGCTGCGGCCAAGCGCGCGCCAGCTCGGCCTGTAGGGCAGCGGCCAGCAGGGGCTCGTCTTCAGCAATGAGTGCAGTGGCGCGCATGCCTAGGCCGCAGAGGCATTTGTGCCGCTAGCGCCCGCCAATGCTGCGTTAGCAGCTATTAATTGTGGAGCATTTTGGGGGCCTGCAGCTTGCGCGCGCAGCGCCTCGGTGGTGCTGCCGGGGCCGCTGGCGCTCCAGCCCGGCGGCCTGAAAAGTGCGCCCAAAAGCAGGTGGTTCATACTGTGGCTGTAAAGGGTAATGTGATGCTAACGCTCACCCCGCCTGCGTTACCAGCTATTAATTCAATAGCAGCGCGATTGCCGTAGGCAGTGGCCAAACGCTCGCGCACTTGGCGCAAACCAAAGCCGCTGCTGCTGTCGCTTTTGCTGGAGCCCAGGCCCACACCACTGTCTTGCACCACCAGCCGCAGGCCTTGGGCGCAGCGCTCGGCGCTCACCAACACCTCGCCGCCCGCCACTTGGGGCTCCAGGCCATGCGCAATGGCGTTTTCCACCAAGGGCTGCAAGAGCAGGGGCGGCAGCGGGTGCCGGGCCAGCTCGAGCGGTAGCGTCAGCGTGTAGCGCAGGCGCGGGCCCATGCGCACCTGCATCAGCTGCAGGTAGTCGTTTAAGCGGGCAAACTCGTCTTGCAGGGTGTGGCTGCCGCTGCGCGAAGCTTGCAGGGTGGCGCGCAAAAAGCTGATGAGCTGGTCGAGCATGGTGATGGCCCGCTGCGGGTCGCTGCCAATGAGTGCGCGCAAATTGGCCAGGGTGTTGAACAGCATGTGCGGCTCTAGCTGGGCCTCTAGCAGTTTGAGCTTGGCCTCGCTGCTTTGGCGGCTGACTTCTTCGACCTGCTCGCGCAATGCAGCAGCTTGGTACTGGCTGTAAAAATAATAGCTGGCCACGACCCCGGCCACGGCAGTGATAACAATAGAAAACGGCAACTGCGCGCGGGCATCGGGGTTGGCGCTCCAAGACGACCAGCCAAACCATGCGTCGGCCAAGAGCGTGCCCGCTACATAGCCGCCCACTATGCCCAGTGCGGGTAGCAACACCGCGCCCCAGCCGCTGGGCCAGGCCCGCTCTTTGGCGGATTGCGCCCGGCGGGCCGATGGAAACACATGCCGCCCAAAGTCGATCAAGGCCCAGGTGCACAGGCTGATGCACAGCGAGTACACCAGGGGCAGCACATAGGGCTTTTCGGGCTGCACAAAAAATTGCAGCGATGCCACGGTGAGCGCAAAGGCCAGCACCTGCAGCAGGTTGCGCAGCTTGTCGAACCAGTCAATGCGCATGGGGTGTGGGCGGCTTGAAATGCGTCAAGGCTGCTTACAAGCCGTGTTGGTCACGCTGTTGCTGCTCGATGCGCTCGCGCTCGCGCTGCACCATGCGCTCGCGCAAGTTGCTACCCTTGCCCAGCACAAACACCGACACCGCGTGCAGCGCCAGCCCCAGGCCCCAGCCCAGCGCGGCTTTGTACGAATAGGGCCGGTGGCCAAAACCCTGGTCTGAGAGCGCCAGCAAAAACAAGTTCACCAGCACATACACGCTGGCGTGCGTGTACCAACCCATTTTGGAGCCCGCGCGGCGGCGCGCCAGGCGGTCGATTTCTTCGGGGGATATGGGGGTAGGCATGGTTTTCATTTTAGGGCTTAGGGCTGGCATGAAGCTGTTGCTCAAAGAAAGCACTGATGCTTTGGTTGAGCCGGGGCACTTCGGTGGTGCGGTCGAAGCCTACTGGGTCGGCAACTAAGGGGAGCAGTCTGCTCGATAGCAGTGGCGGAAACGGCGCAAGCATTGCACCGTGCGATGCACCCGGCAGATCGGCCACGAGGACGCAGGTTTTGCATGCCGCGCGCACGGCTGCGACATGCCATTGCGGGCGTAGCCAGATGTCTTGCCCAGCTTCTACCAGGCCCAGCGCCACGCCAGGCGTACCCAGGCTACTCAGGTCAAAGTCGGCAGCCCAAGGCATTGCGGCAACGATGGCGGTGATGCGCGAGTCGGTATGGCCATAGCTTTGTGCATCACCTAGCTTGTAGCGAATGATGGCCAACGCGATGGATTTCTTAGGCCCGTCTAGCCAGCCGCCCGTCAGCGTTGTTGCGCCGCCGGTGCAGGCCACGAAATCATCGGCAATATGGGCTTCGCAATGGGACAGTTGGCGTGCGGGCGACCAGCGGCCACCGGCGAGCGTGAGCGCGGTGTGGCCGCCTGCCGAAAAGCCGAACATTCCAACTTGGTTTATGTCTACAAGCGGCGCAAAACGTGCGTCATGCGCTATTGAATCAATAGCATTTGAAATCTCAAGCGGGCGCAGCTTCCAACTCGACGGGCCAACTTTGGAGGTGTCGTGCCAGTTGTCGCCCGCATGCAAGGGAATGGCAACCACGAAGCCCGCGCCCACCAAGGACTGCGCCAGATCGCTCATGACCCAAGGGTTGCCGCCCGTGCCGTGCGAGAGCACGATCAGGCGACCGTTACCGCGCACGGGCGTGCCCTGATCGGCCACGCTCAGTGTGAAGGGTTCGCGCTGCACCTGGGTCGCCGCGCTGCTGCTGGGGTAGAACACGGTGACCGGGCCGTTGCGGGTCGTGGCAGGTATTTCGGTCAGGCCAGTGGCTGCGCGCGCCGATGTCAGGCTGCTAGCAGCAAATGCGTAGGCGAGTGTTGCCGCGCAGAGCCAACGCAAAATGGGCAGCGGGTTGTGTGTGCTCATGTTGTGATCCTTGGATATATCAGTCTTGGCAAGCCGCCACGATGGCGGCTAGCGCTGGTGCGTTGAGCGTCAAGCCAATATGCCCCGCGCCGGGTACCAGGGTCACGGGTATGGGTTTGCCCGCTGCAGCAAAAACCTCGGCATAACGCTCGGAGAGCATCAGCTCGTCTGCGTTGCCAGCTATTAATTGAATAGCTGCAGGCGCGCGCCGAATGTCGCTGCCGTAGTCTAGGTGGGTGCCAAAATTGCTGGCCAGCGCAAAGCTGTAGCTGGCGGTGAGGAATTTTTTGGCTTCTTCGTTGAGTGCAAACTGCGTGACCGGCAGCGCGTTCCAGGCGCGGACGCCCAGCTTGTTGAGCAGGGTCAGGGCGACGATGCGCGGCAAACCGACCGAGGCCCATCCGCCGCCGCCCGGTTTGTTGGTGGGTGCTTGCAGCAAAAAGGGCGCAAGCAACTCGTAGCGGTCAAACAGCGGGGCCTGGGGCGAGGCGGCAAAGCGCAGCGCAAAGCCGCCGCCTGCGGAAAAGCCCACCAGGGTGCTGGGCCCGGTGTTCGCAGCGTGGCCATTCGCAGCACCGTTAGGCACGGCGTGCATAAAGTCGGCCAAGTCGTCTTCGAGCTGGCCGATGTAGGCCAGCTGGCCGCGCGGGCCCGAGTCGCCGTGGCCGCGCATGTCGAGCGCATCAACCGTAAAGCCCGCCGCTTGCAAAGCCAGGGCCAGCGGGTGCATGGAGCGGCTGCTGGCCGACGAGCCGTGCACCAGCACGATACGCCGTGCGGGCCGCATGGGCTGCTTTAAAACCGCGCTAGCTGGCCCCGTGGCTACCGGGCCGCTGGCGTAGTGGCGGTAGGCCAGGGCCGCACCGTCGCGGGCCGTATAGCGCGTAATGGCAGGCAGTGCGCTGTAGTCCAGCTTGGCAAAGGGTGCGTTGATGCTGTCCATGGCGGCAATTGGCTGGGGGCCGCCCCAGGCAATGGCCGCTGCCAACACGCAGGCCAACACGCAGGCCAGCAGCAGGGCGGCGCAGACAAGAGCGATGGTGAGGAGTTTCATACTCCGAGCGCTCACCACGGGTCACGCTGCGCCACCAGACGCTGGCGCTCCTTGCTGAGCAAGCGTTCGTACAGCGCGCTACCGGGCATAACCCCAAACACCACTACGCCGTGTACCAACAAGCCCAGGCCCCAGCCGAGCGCCGGAAACACCGCCCAGTGGTGGCCTTGCAGGCTGGAGATGCCGGCCAATACTGCGTTGACAGCTACATAAACTGTAGCATGCAGATACCAACGCAACTTGGCAGCGGCGCGCCTGCGGGCCAGGCGGTCGAGGTCTGTGGAAGAAAGTGTGGGATTCATTTTGTGACTCCTTTTCAAAATCAAACCAAGCCCAGCCATTGGTGCCAGAGCAAGTCGCCCAGGTAGCGCTTGGGCAGCAGGGTAAAAGCCCCGGCCAACACGCAGGCTCCGAAATAGGTGCGTTGCATGGTGCTGCTGTGCAGGGCAATCTTGCCGCGCGCCAGCGCCACAAAGGCTATGGTCATGCTGCCCAAGGAAAACGGCACCAGCAAATGGATTGGTGTGTAGCCCGCTAGGTTGGGCAGCTTGAAATCGCGGATAAAAATGGCCGACACCGCAGTGACAATCATCAGCGTAACCCAGGCATAACCAAAGGCGCGGTGCAGGCGGGGGCGTTGCAGCCGACCCTTGCGCGCCCACAACGCGACCGGCCCCAGCAGGAGTGCGCCAATGGCTGCGCTCATATGAATGGCAATGACGGGGGTGAGTTGCACCTTGGGGCTCCTGTGTCGTGTTGCGATGGGTGAACTGTGCCTGCGCTGCGAGCGTTCAACCAGTGCCGTGCGACGAAATGCTGCTTTTGCGGAGCCAAATGCTTTTGCGCGGTGTGAACGCCATGCACAGCCTGCAAGTGTCACGGAGCAGCAGCGATAATCCAGCCACATCTAAGGAGCATCCGTGGACATAGCATTGCTGATCAAAGCCGCCATCATGGGCGTGGTCGAGGGCCTGACCGAATTTTTACCGGTGTCGAGCACCGGGCATTTGATCTTGGCCGGGGCCTTGCTGGGCTTTGACGACGACAAGGCCAAGGTGTTTGACGTGGCCATCCAAACCGGCGCGATCTTCGCCGTGATCTTGGTGTAT
>CANFOR010000122.1 GCA_947448675.1 Betaproteobacteria bacterium | reverse complement strand
TGGCATTGATAGCAATGCTTCCTTGGGCGTGGCCAAACACCACAGCGCCGAGCATGATGTCTTCGGGCAATTGCTGGGCTTCGGACTCGACCATCAGCACAGCGGCTTCGGTACCGGCCACGACCAGGTCCATCTGCGAATCTTTGAGCTGGGTTTTGCTTGGGTTGAGCACGAATTCGCCATTCACATAGCCCACGCGGGCTGCGCCGATAGGGCCGCTGAAGGGAATGCCAGAAATGGCCAACGCGGCGCTGGTCGCGATCAAGGCCGGAATGTCGCCTTCGACTTCAGGGTTGAGCGACACGGTGTGGATGACCACCTGCACTTCATTGAAGAAGCCTTCAGGGAACAAAGGACGAATCGGGCGGTCGATCAGGCGGCTGGTCAAGGTTTCAAATTCGCTGGGCTTGGCTTCGCGTTTGAAAAAACTGCCGGGGATTTTGCCTGCAGCATAGGTTTTTTCCAGGTAGTCCACCGTCAAGGGGAAGAAGTCTTGACCGGGCTTGGCGCTCTTGGAGGCCACTACGGTGGCCAGCACTACAGTGCCGTCCATATCCAGCAGCACAGCGCCGCCAGCTTGGCGAGCGATCTCGCCGGTTTCCATTTTGACTGTGTGCTGACCCCATTGGAAGGTCTTGGTGACTTTGTTAAAAATACTCATGTATGCTCCATTTATGATAGCAATTCAGTCCCGAATTGCAAGGGCCTTAGGTCTTACAGAGTCACGATGCCATCCCAGAAACCCTTAGCAAAAGGCTTTTGGAATGACACAGCGCGTGGTCTGTTTTGTCCTTTGGAAAGTGAAACGCCTGAGCTAGTAAAACTAACCCAGGCGCTTCGTATTGGTATGCCTTGCAGCGACCTTATTTACGCAGGCCCAGCTTGGCGATCAAGGCGGTGTAACGTGCTGCGTCTTTGGCACGCAGATAGTCGAGCAACTTACGGCGGCGACTCACCATACGCAGTAAACCACGGCGACCATGGTGATCTTTGGCATTGGTCTTGAAGTGCGGCGTGAGGTAGTTGATGCGCGCTGTTAGCAACGCGACTTGTACTTCGGGGCTGCCGGTGTCGCCAGCGGCGCGGGCATTGTCTTTAACGACTTCTGCTTTGTTGATACTCATGGGTTTTCCTAGGAAATGAACGCTTAAGTCTCTTTGTGGAAACCCAAACGATGTTACTTGCGAACGCAAGAGGAATTTCTTGCGCCGTGCTCCTGGTTGTTAACAACCAAGCGTTAGATTATAACCTGAACCGAGGAGCACTAAGTGTGTGGGCTGGTGCCTCGGACCGGAATCGAACCGGTACGCCCGCTATGAACGAAGCGGCGGATTTTAAGTCCGCTGTGTCTACCAATTTCACCACCGAGGCGTTGGGCTGATGCACTCAGCCCAAGAAGAATGTCTGGAGGCGCGGGCCGGAGTCGAACCGACCTACACGGATTTGCAATCCGGTGCATAACCGCTTTGCTACCGCGCCCAGATGTGCCTTGTGCACAAAAAAGGGAAGCTAAAAGCTTCCCTTGCAAACTGGAGCGGGAGAAGAGTCTCGAACTCTCGACCTCAACCTTGGCAAGGTTGCGCTCTACCAACTGAGCTACTCCCGCGATGAATCGAATTATAGCGCACTTTCTGCGTGCTTTGCGCACGCAAAAAGATTTACTCAATGCTTAATAGCCTCAGTTTGTACCGAAGCTACCGGCGCAGGCAGTACGCTTAGAATTTCTTCGTCTACCAATGGAGTCGGCGGGCGCTCCAAGGCCACTTGCAACACTTGGTCTATCCATTTCACCGGAATGATTTCTAAGCCGCTTTTGACATTGTCAGGAATCTCTTGCAGGTCTTTGGCGTTCTCTTCGGGGATCAATACCGTCTTGATGCCGCCGCGCAAAGCTGCCAAGAGTTTTTCTTTCAAGCCACCAATCGCCGTGACTTCGCCGCGCAAAGTGATTTCGCCCGTCATGGCCACATCACCCCGCACAGGTATGCCAGTTAAGGCGGAAACAAAAGCTGTCGTCATGGCTGCGCCTGCGCTGGGGCCATCTTTAGGCGTTGCGCCATCGGGCACATGGATATGGATGTCTTTTTTCTCAAAGGTTTCGTCTTTTATGCCCAGCATGCGCGCCCTGCTGCGCACCACGGTGCGCGCCGCTTCGACGGATTCTTTCATCACGTCGCCCAAGGAGCCGGTGCGGGTGATGACGCCCTTACCCGGCATCAGCGCGGCCTCAATCGTCAGCAGATCGCCGCCGACTTCGGTCCAAGCCAAACCCACAACCTGCCCAACTTGGTTTTGCAACTCGGCACGGCCATAGTTGAATTTGCGTACGCCTAAAAAATCGTTTAAATTGTCTGCATTCACCACCACCTGGGGAACAAATTTTTTGAGCTGCAGTCCTTTGACAACTTTGCGGCAAATTTTCGACAACTCGCGCTCTAAGGCGCGCACACCGGCCTCGCGCGTGTAGTAGCGCACGATGTCGCGCACTGCTGGCTCGGTAATCAACAGTTCTTCGTCTTTTACACCATTATTTTTGAGCTGCTTGGGCAACAGATACTTAACGGCGATGCTGGTTTTTTCATCTTCGGTATAGCCCGACAAACGAATCACTTCCATGCGATCGAGCAAGGCCGGTGGAATGTTCATCGAATTCGACGTGGCGACAAACATCACGTCGGACAAATCAAAGTCGACTTCTACGTAATGATCGCCAAAGGTATGGTTTTGCTCAGGGTCAAGCACCTCTAACAAAGCACTCGATGGATCACCCCGAAAGTCGGTTCCTAGCTTGTCGATTTCGTCGAGCAAGAACAGTGGGTTGCGTGTGCCGACCTTGGTTAAGCTCTGCAATACTTTACCTGGCAGAGCGCCAATATAGGTGCGGCGATGACCGCGGATTTCAGCCTCATCACGCATACCACCCAGAGCCATCCGTACATATTTACGCCCAGTCGCCTTGGCGATGGACTGACCGAGCGAAGTCTTGCCCACGCCGGGTGGGCCGACCAAGCACAAAATGGGCGCTTTAACTTTATCGACCCGTTGCTGAACCGCAAGATACTCAAGAATGCGGTCTTTGACTTTTTCTAAACCAAAATGGTCTTCATTCAGCACGCCCTCAGCGTGGCCCAAGTTATGTTTGATCTTGGTTTTTTTGCTCCACGGCAAGCCCGTTAAAACGTCGATGTAGTTGCGCACCACACTGGCTTCCGCAGACATGGGCGACATCAGTTTGAGCTTCTTCAGTTCGCCTTCGGCTTTCTTGAGCGCCTCTTTGGGCATTTTGGCGGTTTTGATCTTTTTGTCGATCTCTTCAATGTCGGCACCTTCTTCGCCCTCGCCTAGCTCTTTTTGAATGGCTTTAACTTGCTCGTTCAGATAGAAGTCGCGCTGGTTCTTTTCCATTTGGCGTTTCACGCGTCCACGAATTTTTTTGTCTACATTGAGGATGTCAACTTCACGCTCTAGCTGCTCAAACAGGTTCTCTAACCGCGCCTTCACATCCGACAAATCAAGCACCGCTTGCTTGTTGTCGAGCTTGAGCGGCAAGTGCGCGGCAATCGTATCGGCCAAACGACCTGGGTCGTCAATACTGGAGATAGAAGTCAAAATTTCGGGCGGGATTTTTTTATTCAGTTTGACGTACTGGTCAAACTGTTGCATCACCGCGCGGCGCAGGGCTTCGGTTTCGCTGCTCTTGGGGTCGAGATCCAGTACAGCCTCCAGTGGAGTGACGTTAGCAGAAAAATAGCTTTCGCCATCTTCAATTTTGTTCACGCGCGCGCGTTGCTGGCCCTCGACCAAAACCTTTACGGTTCCGTCTGGCAACTTGAGCATTTGTAAGATGGTGGACAAACATCCCACATCGAACATATCGCCAACTGATGGTTCATCTTTAGCTGCTGCTTTTTGCGCCACTAACATAATGCGGCGTTCGGCTTCCATGGCCAGTTCGAGCGCTTTGATGCTCTTGGGGCGCCCGACAAACAGTGGAATAACCATATGCGGAAAGACCACCACATCGCGCAAAGGCAGCAAGGGCAGATCGATCGCAACAAGTGGCAAGGGAGTGTGTCCGGACATACGCGTCTTTCAAAATATTCAATGAATATGGGCCGCTTGCCGCGGTATTCAATGCCCAAGCATTACGCTTTTTTGGCGGCTTCGCGGTAGACCAACAAAGGCGGCTTGTTTTCGTCAATGGTCGACTCTTCAACCACCACTTTATCGACATTGGCTGTGGTGGGCAGATCAAACATCGTGTCAATCAAAGACAGCTCCAAGATCGAGCGCAAACCGCGTGCACCCGTCTTGCGGGCCAAGGCTTTGCGGGCAATGGCACGCAAAGCACTGGGGCGAATTTCCAGGCCGACGCCTTCCATGCTGAGCAGTTTGCTGTATTGCTTAACCAACGCATTTTTGGGTTCGGTCAAAATTTGCACCAGAGCGTCTTCACTCAGCTCAGAGAGTGAAGCAATCACCGGCATGCGCCCAACCAACTCGGGGATCAAACCAAATTTGATCAAATCTTCGGGTTCAATTTCACGGAAAACTTCACTCAGACTGCGATCTTTTTTACTTTTGACCGAAGCACCAAAACCAATGCCGGAAGCCTCGGTGCGGCGCTCAATTACCTTCTCTAAGCCAGCAAAAGCACCTCCGCAAATAAACAAGATATTGGTTGTGTCAATTTGCAAAAAGTCTTGGTTAGGGTGCTTGCGCCCGCCTTGTGGTGGCACGCTGGCCATGGTGCCTTCTATCAACTTGAGCAAAGCTTGCTGCACACCCTCCCCTGATACGTCGCGGGTAATGGAGGGGTTGTCAGATTTGCGTGAAATTTTGTCGATTTCGTCAATGTAGACAATGCCTTGCTGGGCCCGCTCAACTTCGTAGTTACAGCTTTGCAGTAGCTTTTGGATGATGTTTTCTACGTCTTCGCCCACATAACCCGCTTCGGTGAGCGTAGTGGCATCGGCCATCACAAAAGGCACGTTGAGCATGCGCGCCAAGGTCTGCGCCAGAAGTGTTTTGCCTGAGCCGGTAGGGCCAATCAGTAAGATATTGCTTTTACTCAGCTCGACTTCGTCTTTGCGGGCTTTTTCTTTGTAGCGTAGCCGTTTGTAGTGGTTGTAGACCGCTACTGCCAAGGTGCGTTTGGCCACTTCTTGGCCAATCACGTAATTGTCTAAATTACCTTTGATTTCGCTGGGCGTGGGCAGGTCGCCACGGTTTTCGCGTCCTTCATCGCCCGCAGGCAATTCGTCTCGAATGATCTCGTTACACAGATCGATGCATTCGTCGCAGACAAACACCGAGGGCCCCGCGATCAACTTCTTCACTTCGTGCTGGCTTTTACCGCAGAAGGAACAGTAGAGGGTTTTTTCGCTGGAATTGCCTTTTTTTTCGGCCATGGATGAGGTGTTTCGTTACAGACAGGACAAATGATAACCAAATAACGAGGGCGCTAGCGCCCTCGTTGCAAACCCAGGCAGCGCCGTTGCGCTACCGCCACTGCACTACTTAGCCGCGTTTGGCAATAACTTGATCGACCAAACCGTACTCTTTGGCCTCATTGGCCGACAACCAGAAATCACGTTCCACATCGCGCGCAATTTTTTCGTAGGGTTGCCCCGTACGCTCAGAATAAATTTTGTTGAGTTGCTCACGCGTTTTCAAAATCTCGCGCGCTGAAATTTCGATGTCAGCGGCCATCCCTCGCGCGCCACCCGAGGGCTGGTGCATCATGATGCTGGCGTTGGGCAGCGCAATGCGCTTGCCCTTGGCACCTGCGGCGAGCAAGAAGGAACCCATACTGGCCGCCATGCCTGTACACAGGGTGGAGACATCGGGCTTGATGAAATTCATGGTGTCGAAAATCGCCAAGCCCGCACTCACGGAGCCGCCTGGTGAGTTAATGTACAAGAAGATGTCTTTGTCGGGGTTCTCGCTCTCCAAAAAGAGCATTTGCGCCACCACCAGATTGGCCATGTAGTCTTCTACTGGGCCGACCATAAAAATAATCCGCTCTTTGAGCAAGCGCGAATAAATGTCGTAGGCGCGCTCACCGCGACCAGATTGCTCAATCACCATCGGCACCATGCCGAGAGCTTGGGTATCTATTGTGCTCATGCGAACTCCTGGGTTGTAGGTAGCAAAGACTTGGGGGCTTGGCAGCAAAGCGCAAGCCCCCATTGTCATGGATTTAACAAAGCTTTTATTGCTGGCCCATCAACTCGTCAAAGGCAATCGCCTTCTCGCTGATTTTGGCTTTGGTCAGTACGAATTCGGTCACATTGTTTTCAATCACAATAGACTCGACTTCGGCCATGCGACGGTTGTCGCTGTAGTACCAGCGGGCTACTTCAGTAGGCTTCTCATAGCTCGATGCCAACTCTTCAATGTGCAGTTTGATCTGCTCAGGCTTGGCATGCAAATTTTCGGTGCGCACCAGCTCAGCCAGCACCAAGCCCAAACGCACGCGACGCTCTGCCTGGGGGCGGAAAATTTCTTCTGGAATCGGCGCTTTGTCTGCGTCTTTCACACCACGCTGCTTGAGGTCAGCCCGTGCGCCTTCCGTCAGGCGCACCAACTCGGCTTGCACGCTGGAATTGGGCAAGTCCAACTCGGCCTTGGCAACCAAGGCTTCCATCACCGCATTTTTATTGCGCGAGAGCAAACGGAACTTGACTTCACGTTCTAGGTTTTTGCGAATGTCAGCGCGCAGGCCTTCAACACTGGCGTCGGCAATACCCAAAGACCTGGCCAATGCCTCATTGATTTCGGGCAAATGCGCGGCTTCAATTTTGTGCACGGTGACCAAGAAGTCGGCGGTTTTGCCAGCCACGTCTTTGCCTTGGTAGTCTGCAGGGAAGGCCAGGGGAAAAGTTTTGCTCTCGCCTGACTTCATGCCACGCACTGCGTCTTCAAATTCTTTCAGCATTTGGCCGTCGCCAACCAAGAACTGAAAAGCCTCAGCCTTGCCGCCTTCAAAAGGCTCGCCGTCGATCTTGCCAGCAAAGTCCACGGTAACGCGGTCGCCGTCTTGGGCTGCTGCGCCATGCGGGCGCTGGGAAAAGGTGCGGCGCTGCTTGCGCAAAATTTCTACCGTGCGGTCGATGGCTTCATCGGTCACTTCGGTGGTGATTTTTTCCACTTCAGCACCCGACAGGTCGGCAATCTTCACTTCGGGGTAGATCTCAAAAATCGCGTCAAAAGTGACCTGCCCTTCGGGGGCGCCGTCTTTCTCGGTGATGCGCGGCTGGCCGGCAACGCGCAGCTGCGCTTCATTGGCAGCATTAGAGAAGGCCTCGCCAACTTTGTCATTCATGACTTCGTAGTGCACCGAGTAGCCGTAGCGTTGGTTGACCACATTCATGGGCACTTTGCCGGGGCGAAAGCCGTCCATTTTCACCGTGCGGGCTAGCTTGCGCAGGCGTGCATCGACTTCGGACTGGATGCTGGTGACGGGTAGGCTCAGCGTGATTTTGCGCTCGAGTTTTTCAAGGGTTTCAACGGTAACGGCCATGGCTTAAGCTTTCTGTCTGGTCTCAAAATTCATATCTGGTGCGCGGGGGGGGACTCGAACCCCCACAGTATTGCTACCGTCAGGACCTAAACCTGGTGCGTCTACCAATTTCGCCACCCGCGCGGTTTTTAACAAAACGGCTGCCCAGGGTTTCCCAAGCAGCCGTTGTTTTAGGTCAACCGCTGATTTTAACCTGCAGATACCTCGCTGGGCGGCCGTTTGACGCGAAACCACGCAGCATACATCGCAGGCAGGGCCAGTAAGGTCAGCACGGTGGCCACCATCAAGCCGCCCATAATCGCCACCGCCATAGGGCCCCAAAACACACTGCGTGAGAGTGGAATCATGGCCAGTACGGCCGCAGCAGCGGTCAGCACAATCGGCCGCAAACGCCGCACGGCGGACTCCACAATCGCCTCCCAAGCAGGCACGCCGCGCGCGCGGTCTTGCTCGATTTGGTCAATCAAGATCACCGAGTTGCGCTGGATCATGCCCATCAGCGCGATCACGCCCAAGAGCGCGACAAAGCCAAAGGGCCGGTTGAGCACCAATAAAGCACCCGCTACACCAGCTATTCCCAGTGGCCCCGTAAGAAACACCAGCATCGCCCGACTGAAGCTATGCAATTGCAGCATCAGCAGGGTAAAAGTAATGAACAGCATGATCGGCACGCCCGCCGCAATCGAGTCTGAGCCCTTGGAGCTTTCCTCCACCGCGCCAGCCACTTCCACGCGGTAGCCCGGCGGCCATTTATCGCTGATGTCTTTGAGCATGGGTAGCAACTCCTTGGTGACGGTAGCGCCTTGCAAGCCTTCGACAATGTCGCTTTGCACGGTGATGGCGTAGTTACGGTTCTCACGCCACATCACGCCGGGCTCCCAGCCAAACACCGGCTTGGCAATTTGCGTCA
>CANFOR010000121.1 GCA_947448675.1 Betaproteobacteria bacterium | reverse complement strand
CAGACGAGACTACACAGACGTTTTTTGCCACGGTGCAAAACCTGTTGCTCTATGCGGTAACGCAAAAGACGGCAGCGGAGCTGATTGTGAGCCGCGCCAACCCTGCGGACCCTCACTTCGGATTACTAAGCTGGAAAGGTGCCCTAGTGCGCAAGCAAGACATTGTGGTGGCCAAGAACTACCTGGCCGAGGATGAGGTCGACACCCTGAACCGGCTGGTGGTCATCTTCCTGGAAACCGCAGAGCTGCGCGCCAAACGGCAGACCATCACCAGCATGAGTTTCTGGCGCGAAAACGTTGGGCAGATCGTCGTGTCCAACGGCTTTCCATTGCTCAGCGGGGCGGGCTCTGTCAGCCACGCCCGCATGGAGCAAAAACTGGAGCCGTTGTATCTGGACTTTGACCAGCGCCGCAAAGCGGAGGAAGCCCAGGCCGCCGATGTGCAGGATGAGGCGGAATTGAAAGCGCTGGAAAACACGATCAAGAATCGACCCAAGACATGACTGAGCAAAACCAAAAACAACTGGGCAACACCCTCTGGGCGATTGCCGACCAACTGCGTGGAGCCATGGATGCGGACGACTTCCGCGACTACATGCTGTCCTTCCTGTTCTTGCGCTACCTGTCAGACAACTATGAGGCAGCGGCAAAGAAGGAGCTGGGCAGTGACTACCCCCAGGTGGAAAAGAAGGACGACAGCAGTGCACGCCCCGTGCCGCTGGCGCTGTGGTACGCCAACAACCCGGCGGATGTGACGGCGTTTGAAAAGCAAATGCGCCGCAAAGTGCACTACGTGGTCCAGCCGCAGCACTTGTGGAGCAGCATTGCCAATATGGCCCGCACCCAAAGTGATGAGCTGCTCAACACGCTGCAAGCAGGCTTCAAATACATCGAAACAGAGTCTTTTGAGAGCACGTTTCAGGGCTTGTTTTCTGAAATTGACTTGGGTTCGTCCAAGTTGGGCAAAGGCTACCCAGAGCGCAACGCCAAGCTGTGCGTCATCATCAAAAAAATCGCCGATGGGCTGGCAGAGTTCTCTGACAAGTTAGACACCTTGGGTGATGCGTATGAGTACCTGATTGGCCAGTTTGCCGCTGGCTCCGGCAAGAAGGCGGGCGAGTTTTATACGCCACAGCAAATCTCCGACATCCTCTCCAGCATCGTGACGCTGGACAGCCAGGAGCCCAAGACGGGCGTGAAGCAACGGCTAGACAGTGTGATGGACTTTGCCTGTGGCTCAGGGTCGCTGCTGTTGAACGTCCGCAAAAAGACCAAGGAAGCTGGCGGCACCATTGGCAGGATCTACGGGCAAGAGAAGAACATCACCACCTACAACCTGGCGCGCATGAACATGCTGCTGCACGGGGTGAAGGACAGCGAATTTGAAATCTTCCATGGCGACACGCTGACCAACGACTGGGACATATTGCGCGAGCTGAACCCGGCCAAGAAGCCTGCGTTTGATGCCATCGTGGCCAACCCGCCATTCAGCTACCGCTGGGAGCCGACAGAGGCCATGGGGGACGACGTACGCTTCAAAAACCACGGCCTGGCGCCCAAGTCGGCGGCCGATTTTGCCTTTTTGCTGCACGGCTTTCACTTTTTGAAAGACGAAGGGGTGATGGCCATCATCCTGCCGCATGGTGTGCTATTCCGGGGCGGGGCGGAAGAGCGCATTCGTGAGAAGCTTTTGATGGACGGCCACATCGACACCGTCATTGGTCTGCCGTCCAACCTGTTTTATTCCACCGGCATTCCGGTGTGCATCTTGGTGCTGAAGAAATGCAAGAAGCCGGACGACGTGTTGTTCATCAACGCCGCTGAGCACTTTGTCAAAGGCAAGCGCCAGAACCAGCTGACCGAAGAGCACATTGCCAAGATCATCAAGACCTACCAGTACCGTGAGGAAGAGACGCGCTATTCCCGCCGGGTGGCGATGGCCGAGATTGAGAAAAACGATTTCAACCTGAATATCTCGCGCTACATCAGTACGGCGGTGGGTGAGGCGGAGATTGACCTTGCTGCCACGCACAGTGAATTGGTGAGTATTGAAAAGGCAATTGCTGCAGCCAAGGAAAAGCACAACGCCTTTTTGAAAGAACTGGGCTTGAGCCCGTTGCCATAAAAGTCACTTAAGACGCTGCTGATTCAGTAGCTGTCCACGCAGATTCTGTAGGGGCTGCGCGGTTTTTTGCACAAATGGTTCGGGCGTTTTCACAGGCGCCAATGCTTGCCCTGCATGGGCCTGTCACGCACGGGCCACACAGGGCAAAGCATTTGTACAACCTCCATCAGGCTCAACCATTCGGTGATAGGGTCGATCACGGAAGCGTCGCCCAGTGGTGGCTGAAAAGGCACGCCCGCTTCGCGCGCCAGCACCGCATTTGCATCGGTTTTATCCGAGAAGTTCATTGAGAAGCTCCGGTTTGTTGAACAGGGCAAAGTACTTGCGCAGTTCATCCATGTCGAGTGAAGCGTGGTGTATTTTCAATAGAGCGCGAATGTCGTCCAGGTCGCGCGTTCGCGTTGCGTCGTTCACGAAGCCTTGCAGTTTGAAGCCGATCAGCCCTTCGACGCTGATGATGCGCAGGCGGCCCATGGGGGTCTCGCGCTCCGATGCCTGCGCCAGCAAGCGGCGCGCAAGCGGACGGTGTGCGTAAAGCAAGTCCAGCCCTTCGGCTGCACGCACATAGTTGGCGGCGTCTTCACTGCGGTATAGGCACTGGTAGCCTAAATCTAGCAAGGCGTCGTGCACTCTGTCCGCGGCTTCGGCCTCCAGCAGAAAATCTACGTCCTGTGTGGCGCGCACCACCTGGTGCGCAACCACCGCCAATCCGCCAATCAACGCAGGCGCTGTGCCGCTGCGCGCAAACATCGTCAGCGCTTCGCGAATTTGTTCGGCCAGGTTGGACATGTCTGCAGGGTGAAGTGGAGGGTAGGGGAATCATAGCGCCCACTTGTGTGATGTTGCCCTCAAAAAACGGACTCCATAGCTGAAGGAAAATTTCAGACATTGGAGAGACCGAAATGAGCAAGAAGATGGATGGACAAGCTCGGGGCAAATACACCCTGGAATACAAACTGGAAGCGGTGCGCCTGGTCAAAGGTGGTCAAGCAGGCTCGGTGACAGCCAAGGTGCTGGGCATACCGAATCAGACACTCGATAACTGGGTACGCCTAAGCAACAAAGGTCAACTCAAGGGTGCCGGTGATAAACCCGTATCACCGCAACAAATGGAACTGGCCAGACTGCGTGCGCAACTGGCACGCGTGACGATGGAACGCGACATCCTAAAAAAGGCGACGGCGTACTTCGCTCGGGAATCGCTGTGAAGTACGCCTGGATTGCAAAGCACAAGAAGACTTTGAGCTTACCCCTGTTGTCTGTACTCCATAGCCTGCCCATGTGCGCTTGGGTGGCGCGAAAATGTGGAGGCACAAACAAGCAGAGCTAGATTTGCGCTACGCTTGCGGTCATGAGATCACTTTTTTTCGCCCTGCTTCTGTGCGTATTCGGTCTGAGCCCCGTGTACGCAAAAACACCGGGTGAAGTCGAGGTCGGGGGCACGTTGCGCGAAGCCACCATGCAGGGGCTGAATGGGCCATCGCGCAAACTATCGGAATTTCGCGGCAAGCCACTGGTCATCAATGTATGGGCCAGTTGGTGTGGCCCTTGCCAGCAGGAGATGGGCTCGCTGGAGCGGCTTGCGTGGCGCGAGGAGTTTGGCAAATTGAGCGTGATCGGCATTTCGACCGATGACTACACAGAAGCGGCCAAGGGCTTCTTGCGCAAGACCAATGCCACCTTCAACCACTTCATCGACTCGCACTTGGTGCTAGAGAACATGCTGGGCGCGGAGCGGCTGCCCTTGACCCTTTTGGTCGATGCACAGGGCAGGGTGCTGCTCAAGGTTTACGGCGCCAGGGAGTGGGACAGTGCCGAGTCTTTGGAGTTGATTCGCACGACGTTTCGGCTGCCTAAGAGCAAGAAGATCCCTTGAGGGTGCTGCCGCGGGTGTTTAGGTAAGCCGAAGCGGCAAGTCCCGCAACCGCTGCCCCGTGAGCGCAAACAATGCGTTTGCCACCGCAGGTGCTACGGGTGGCAATGCCGGTTCGCCCATGCCTTCTGGTGGGCGCGTGCTGGAAATGATGTGGGTGGCTACCTCGGGCATTTCATTCATGCGCAGCACGCGGTAATTGTGAAAATTGCTTTGCGCGACTTTGCCGTTTGCAAAGTCGATCTTGCCCCATAGCGCGGCAGACAGGCCAAAAGCCACGCTGCTCTCCACTTGCTGGGCTACGCCTGCGGGATTGACGCAAAAACCGCAGTCGATGGCGGCGGTGATTTTGTGCGCGCGGATTTCCTTGTCAGCGCCTACAGACACCTCGGCCACCATGGCCACGATGGAGCCAAAGGCTTCGTGCAAAGCCACGCCCAGGGCGGCTTGCGGCGTGCTGAGCGCGCCATGTTGGGCTACTGCAAGGTTCAATGCTGCCAGATGGCGCGGGTGTTGTTGCAGCAGCGCTCGCCGATAGGCTACCGAGTGCGCAAACGCATCTTGAGGCTTGGCGCTTTGCGCGCATTCGTCTAAAAAACTTTCTTGAAAGAAGGCTTGGTGCGAATGCCCGACCGAGCGCCAAAAACCAATCGGAATTGGCAGCTCTACCGCTGCGTGCGAAACGTGCGCGTTGGGGAATTCATAAGCTTGGTCGAAGGCCCCTTCGATGCTGGTTTTATCGGGCCCAAACAGGGGCAGACCTACATTGCGCGGAAAGTACTTGGGCACAATGTGCTGGCTGGCGGCTTTGTTGACCCAGGCACTGATGCGGCCTTGGCTGTCTAAAGCGGCTTCAAATCGTGCCACTGCAGCAGGGCGGTAAAAATCATGCTGTATGTCAGCCTCACGTGACCAGATCATTTGCACTGTGCCTACGCCCTCGCTACCGAGCGCCAAGGCCACAATGGACGCGGCTTGCGCGGCAGTGTCGACCTCTAAGCGCCGCCCAAAGCCGCCACCCAAGAAGGGCAGGTTCAGCGTGACTTTGTCTTTAGTCAAACCTAACACTTTGGCCGCCACGGCACGCGCTAGGTCGGGCACTTGGGTGCCCACGGTGAGGGTGGCTCTGCGCTCAGCGCCTTTGCCAGCGAGGCTGACAGTGGCATTCATGGGCTCCATGGTGGCGTGGGCCAAGTAGGGCGCGCTATAAGTGGCTTTGAGCTGTTGGTTGTTTTCTGCAGAATTTATTTTTTGCAAAATACTTTTAGTGTCTCCTTTTTTGTAATAGGTAAAGCCGCCGCCCTGGTCAAGTGTTGCATTCAAGGTTTGCGTAATCGTGTCGCTAGACCATGCAGAAGTGGGCGCTGCTTGCCACTCGACCTTGAGTGCATCGAGCGCCTGCTTGGCCTGCCAATACTGCGTGGCCAGTACGGCCACGCCACCACTGGTGCCAGAGCCTTCGATATTGGCGGGCAAGGCGACGATCTGCTTCACACCCGTCATGCTCAGTGCGGCTTTGGCGTCTAGCGAAGCAACCGCGCCACCGCGTGCTGGGCTCAATAACACAGCTGCATAGAAGTCTGGGCGCTTGCCATCGGCTGAATTGGCATCGATGCCGAATAGCGCACTGCCATTGACTTTGGCGGGTGTGTCGCTGCGCAGCGTGGGCAGGCCCAGCAGCTTGCAATCTTGCAAAGCTTTGAGCTGGTAGCTGCTTGCGGGTGCAATTTTGCTGGCAAATTTTTCTACCACTTCAGCATAACCAAGGCGCTTCTCGCCACTGCTAAAAACGCCATCTATGACTTTGATGCTGGCCGCCTCAAGATTCCATTCTGCAGCCAATGTGTTGGCCAGCGATGCCCTGGCCATGGCCGCGGCTTCACGCAGCGGGAGCCACAAGTCTTTGATGCTAGAAGAGCCGCCCGTCATCATGATGCCCATCTCGCGCATGACTTTTTGCATGGTCCAACGCGCAGTGCGTGCCAGTGTGCCCTCGTCATCGGGCCGGAAGGGTATGCCTTCGGCCAAGCCCAAGACATTGCCATAAAGGCCATCAATGGGCGACTGCTCGATGCGCACGCTGGCCAGAGGCACATCGAGTTCTTCGGCTACGATCATGGCCAGTGCGGTGTGAATGCCTTGCCCCATTTCCGACTTGGGCATGGCCAGCGTCACGTTCCCGTCGGTGCCGAACTTGAGCCAAGCG
This sequence comes from Betaproteobacteria bacterium, assembly GCA_947448675.1. Taxonomy (GTDB): domain Bacteria; phylum Pseudomonadota; class Gammaproteobacteria; order Burkholderiales; family Burkholderiaceae_C; genus CANFOR01. Next base: position 2,256 of record CANFOR010000121.1, on the reverse strand, counting down.
TTCAACGCAATCTGGCCATTGGCGGTGGGCAATACCACACCTTTCAAGCGCTGGCGCGGTGGCAACAGACCCCAAGCCACGGTGAGCGCGCCCACAGCGCCCAAACCGATTAAGAAAAAGCGGCGTTTTTGCATGATGAGATCCTCAATGGAATGCACCCATTATGGTTGGAGAAATAAAAAAGCCCGAAAGCGCATGGCTTCGGGCTCTGGTATGCAGGGGACGGCTCGCTCAGGCAGCTATCGGGGTAGGCGATCTTCGTGATTTGATGACAAAGCTGACCATCTGCCAAGTGATGAAGATGGCGATACAAGCCAACAGCGTGCCGCTGATCGGCCGGGTCACAAAGGCGCTGAAGCTACCACGGCTGAGCAGCAATGCGCGGCGGAAGTTTTCTTCCAGCATGGGGCCCAAAATAAAGCCCAGCATGAGCGGCGCAGCTTCCATGCCCAGGCGCATGAACACATAGCCCAAGATGCCAAACAGCGCGGTGATGAAGATGTCATCTAAGCTGTTGTTGATGCTATAGGTGCCGATGCAGCAGAAAAACAAGATGGCCGGAAACAGCACGTTAAACGGGATCTTAAACACCGATAACCAGTAGCGTACCAAGGGCACGTTGAGCACCACCAAGAAGCAGTTACCTACCCACATGCTGGCCACCAGGCCCCAAAATAAATCGGGGTGGTTGGCAATCATGTTCGGGCCGGGCTGAATGCCTTTCACAATGAAGGCACCCATCATCAAAGCCATGACCGCGTTTTCAGGAATGCCAATGGCCATGAGCGGAATAAAGCTGGTGCGCGCGGCGGCTTCGTCTGCAGCAGCTTGCCCGGCAACACCTTCAATCGCGCCGTGGCCAATTTCATGCTTGTATTTGCTAAAGCGTTTGTCCACTGCGTAGGCTGCGAACTGGGCAATCACGGGGCCACCACCGGGCAAGATGCCCAAGAAGGAGCCAATCACACTGCCGCGCAAAGCGCTCGGGATGATGCGTTTGAACTCTGGCCAGGTGGGCATGAGTTTGATGGTGCCGTTGAAGGGCGTTATTTGGCTGCCACTGTCGAGGTTCTTCACCACCTCGGCAATACCAAAACAGCCCAGGGCGATGCTGACGATGCCAATGCCATCGGCTAAAAAGGGCAGGTCCATGGTGAAGCGTTGCAGGCCACTGTTGACGTCGGTGCCGATGGAGCCCAGCAATACGCCGATCAAGGTCATGGCCAGGCCGTTGAGCAAGCTGCCGGTGGTGACAAAACTGACGCACACAAAGCCGAACAGCATCAGTGCGCAGTAGTCGGCAGGGCCGAATAAAAATGCCACCTCGCCCAGCGCAGGCGCAATGGTAGACAAAACCACAATCGCTACCGTGCCACCAATAAAGCTCGAAATACCCGCCGTAAACAAGGCCAAGCCGGTCTTGCCATTGAGTGTCATTTGGTAGCCGTCAATACAGGCCACGATGCTGCTGGCATGCGGTATCTTCATGGTGATGGCGCTTACGCTGTCACCGTATTGCGCACCGTAATAAATTCCGGCCAACATGATCAGTGCGCCCGCGGTTGGAATCGAATAGGTCAGGGGCAGCAGCAAGCTGATGGTTGACAAAGGCCCTAGCCCAGGCAGTAGGCCAACCAGCGTGCCGACCACGCAGCCAATGGCGCAGTACATCAGGTTGTGCAGGGTCAGTGCAGTCTCAAAACCAAATGCGAGATTGTGTAGAGCGTCCATCAGAATAAGGGCAGTTGAAGGCCGAGCAAGTGTTTAAAGGCAAAGGCAATGGCGATCAAGCCTGCCGAAATTTTGATGTTGCGCAGCACCGAGTAGGTGGTGCCAGCAAAGGTGGTGCAAAACACCAAAAATACGATCCCAAGAATCATGTTCACATGCTGTGACAGCACAGTAAAGCCGCACAAACCCAGCAGCACAAGGCTGATGTTTTTGACGTTGTAGTCGATGGGTACAGGCTTGACGAAATAGGAGCGCGCCAAGGTCACCAAGCCGATCAAAACCACCAAGCTACTGACCAAGAGCGGGAAGAGGCCAGGGCCCGCGCGGCTCAGTTCGCCGATCTTGTAGCCCAATGAGACAATGCCAAAGAGCAGGCCAATTGCGACGAGGCAAATGCCTCTTAATAAATTCAAATTATTCATGGTTTCCCGTTTTATCCATTTCTACGCTACGCCGCATGCAGTGAGAGAAACAGACAATTAACAAAGCAATAACCGCCTACGGTACTGGCAGTGCTTGCAAATT
>CANFOR010000120.1 GCA_947448675.1 Betaproteobacteria bacterium | reverse complement strand
GCCGCCGTCGTCCAGGATCATGTTGGGGCCTTCGGTTTTGCTGCCCTTGGCGCCGAATTCAAAAATGCGGTGGGTGAAGTCCCAGTACTCGGCCAGCGTCTCGCCTTTATGGGCGAACACGGGCGTGCCCTGCGCGGCCAAGGCGGCGGCGGCATGGTCTTGTGTGGAGAAAATATTGCACGACGCCCAGCGCACTTGCGCGCCCAGGGCTTGCAGCGTTTCCACCAACACAGCGGTTTGGATGGTCATGTGCAGTGAGCCGGTAATGCGTGCGCCTTTGAGTGGTTGGGCCTTGGCGAATTCTTCGCGAATGGCCATCAGGCCGGGCATTTCGGTCTCGGCAATGTTCAGCTCTTTGCGGCCCCAAGCGGCCAGGGACATGTCGGCAACTGCGTAGTCTGCGGGTACGGGTTTCAAAACGGCGTTCATAAATGTGCTCCATCGGTGTGAACGGGCCACTGCGGATGCACGACGATGCCTAGGGTTTGCCGAGGCGCTCACCGCACAGTTTTCAGTGGGTGAGCGCAGTTAGAAACTTTGAACCACGCAAAACCATATTTGCGCGGCGTTTCCGAGCCTCAGTCACATTGCACCGAAAGTGGTGTGACCTGCAGCGCTCCTCGGATGTGGGGTATTTTAACCCAGTGCCCAAAACTTACCCAAGTGCACACACCAGGCGGTGAAGGATGCTGCGTTTTGGCAAGCTTTGCCAAAACGCTAAAATCGGCGCATGAGCACCGTCGCGATGAACATTTCTGTAACCGAAGACCTCAAGTCTTTTGTCGATTTGCGCATCAAGACGCAGATGCAAGCGCGTGTACAGACGCATCGCGAGAGCTTGGCCAAGCGCACACCACCAGCGCGCAAAGCCGCCTGAATTCCGTGAAGCCGCATGCCCTTTCGGCATCTGCCGAAACCGAGCTATTGAACGGGAAGCGGTGATGGACGTTGTGCGGGTTCTGCACCAAGTCAGCGATATTCCATTGCACCTCGATGCAGCCAATCCTTGATCTTTTATTGAAATCAACCACTGTGACCACTGCCTCCCCCTACGCTGCCGAAACCGCGCGCCGCCGCACCTTTGCCATCATCTCCCACCCCGACGCGGGTAAGACCACGCTCACTGAAAAGCTCTTGCTGTTCTCGGGCGCGATCCATATTGCGGGCTCGGTCAAGGCGCGCAAAGCCACGCGCCACGCCACCAGCGACTGGATGGAGATCGAAAAGCAGCGCGGCATTTCGGTGGCCAGCTCGGTCATGCAAATGCTCTACCGCGACTGCGTCATCAACCTGCTCGACACGCCCGGCCACAAAGACTTTAGCGAGGACACCTACCGCGTGCTCACAGCGGTAGACAGCGCCCTGATGGTGATCGACGCGGCCAACGGCGTGGAGCCGCAGACCAAGCGGCTGATTGAAGTTTGCCGCCAGCGCAACACGCCCATCATGACCTTCATCAACAAGATGGACCGCGAGGGCCGCGACCCGCTGGAGCTGCTCGACGAGGTCGAGCAAGCCCTGGGCATGCCCTGCGTGCCCATGACCTGGCCAGTGGGCCAGGGCAAGACTTTTGGCGGCATTGTGGACCTGCGCAAGCAGCACATGCGTTTGTTCCGCGCGGGCGAAGCCAAGCGCGACGACGAAAGCGACGAGATCGTGCCGCTCAGCGAAAGCGCCACCCTGCTTACCAAGTTCGGCCATGAGTTTGAGCTGGCCCAGGGCAATATCGACCTGCTCACCGGCGCAGCCCCCGCCTTTGATGGCGATGCGTTTTTTGCCGCCCAGCAAACGCCAGTGTTCTTTGGCTCGGGCGTGAACAATTTTGGCGTGCAAGAAATTTTGGACGCCTTGGTCGACCTGGCCCCACCGCCCCACGCCCGCCACAGCAGCAACAAAGACGGCAGCACCGTCGAAGTGCCGCCCGATTCCGCAGGCTTCTCGGGTGTGGTGTTCAAAGTGCAGGCCAATATGGACCCATCGCACCGCGACCGCATTGCCTTTGTGCGGGTCTGCTCGGGCAAGTACGAAAGCGGCATGAAGCTCAAAGTGCAGCGCACCACCAAAGAGCTGCGCCCCACCAGCGTGGTCACCTTCATGAGCCAACGCCGCGAGGCGGTGGAAGAAGCCTTTGCGGGCGACATCATCGGCTTTACCACCCACGGTGGCGTGCAACTGGGCGACACCATCACCGCGGGCCGCGCCGACCAAGCCGAGCTGCAATACACCGGCCTGCCCTTTTTTGCGCCCGAGATGTTCCAAACCGTCGAGCTGCTCAACCCCATGAAGAGCAAGCAGCTCACGGCTGGTTTGGTGCAGCTGGGCGAAGAGGGCGCCATCCAGGTTTTCAGGCCACATGTGGGCGGCAACATGCTGCTGGGCGCCATTGGCCAATTGCAGTTTGAAGTGGTGCAGCACCGCTTAAAGAGCGAATATGGCGTAGAGTGCCGCCTGATGGGCTCCAGCTTCGTAGGCGCGCGCTGGGTCACGGCCAACACCCCCGAAGAGCTGCGCAAGTTCACCGACCGCAACGCCGGCAAGCTGGCCCTCGACGGGGCCGACACCCTGGCCTATTTGCTCACCTCGCCCTACGACCTGCGCCTGACGCAAGAGCGCCACCCCGAGATCACCTTCCACGCGCTGCGCGAGCACGCGGGCCTGGTGCTGCAGCGCGCCAGCTAAGGCATTGCCAGGGCACCGCTAGGGCATAGAAAAGCCTACAAACCCTGGCTGCGCAGCTCCACCACGCCCTTGGGCGTGCGCAGCGCCAGCAGCATATCGGCTGGGCCAGCGGTGAGCGCAATGCCTTCCAAACCCAGGGCCGCATAGGCCGCTTGCAACTTGTCGGCTGAGGGGTGGCTCACGGCGATGTGCTGCAGGCTCACGCCCGAGCGCGGCAAGCTGTTGCGCGGGTGCAGGCGCAGCGGCTCGGCGTCGCCCGCCTTGCCCCATTGGATCAAGCTCGGCAGCGCGCCGTTGAACAAACGCTGCCCGTCATCGCGCACCGTAATCTGCCATTGCAGCACGCCCTTGCGGGTGTGGCGGCTGGCTTGCTGCGCAGGCCCGCGCTCCATGCCCAGGGCCTGCAAAGCCGCACGCGCTGCTTGCAGGGCGTCGGTGTTGGCCACAAAGTGCACCCAGCGCGGCTCGGCTGCCACGGCGGCCTGCAGCGCCGCGTCGTCCATGTCAAACCAGCGCTTACCCGCCCCGGCAGCGCGCTTGGCGCTGGGGTTGATGGCGATGATTTCTAGGTAAGCCAGCGGGTGCGCAGGCGTGGCAATTTTCAGCAAGCGGTTATGCGTGCCCTGCAGCGCATGCTCGCCGCCCGGCTGCGGCACCACGCCCAGCGTCGCCTCGCACCACTGCACGCCTTGCTCTAAATTTTTGGCTACGATGACCACATGATCGATTTGGGTTTTCATGGGCTGACCTTAACACCGAAGGGCGCCCCCTATCTACCCCATCAACAGGCGCTACGATTCCCCCATGCTCCCTCTCACCGACTGGCCCACCGCCGCACGCCGCAACACCATCGGCGTGTTCACCGACATTGACGACACGCTGACCACGCAGGGCGCGATCACGCCCGACGCTTTGCAAGCGCTGGCCGACTTGCAGGCGGTGGGCTTGCCGGTGGTGGCGATCACGGGCCGCTCGGTTGCTTGGTGCGAGGCTTTTGCGCAGGCTTGGCCGGTGACAGCCATCGTGGCTGAAAACGGCGCAGTGGCTTGGGTGAATGGCAATAGCGTGGCCCATGCTGTACCCGCTGAAATGGCCGCTAAAACAGCCAAAAAAATGGCCGCTTCTCAGAGCAAAAAAGGCCTGAGAAGCGCACCAACTGTGCGTAGAGCGCTATCAAAAATATACCAATCTGATGCCGCCACGCGCAGCAGCAACTACGCGCTTTTGCAGGCTGCGGCCCAGCAGGTGCTGCGCGAAGTGCCCTCTGCCCGGCTGGCGCAAGACAGCGCGGGCCGCGAGACCGACATTGCCATTGACCACAGCGAGTTCAACCACATGCCGCCCGCAGACGTTGCGCAGAGCCAGCGCCTGCTGCAAGCGGCGGGCCTGCAAGCCACGGTGAGCAGCATCCACGTCAACGCTTGGCTGGGTGCGCACAACAAGCTGCAAGGTGCGCACTGGATCGTGCGCCAGCTCTGGGGCCGCGAACTGGCCGCCGAGCTGGAGCGCTGGGCCTATGTGGGCGACTCCAGCAATGACGAGCTGATGTTTCAGGCCTTTGCGCAGAGCGTGGGCGTGGCCAACATCGCGCGCTTTTTGCCAGGGCTGAAAAGCAAGCCGCGCTACCTGGCGCAGGGCGAGCGCGGCGCGGGCTTTGCGCAGGTGGTGCAGGCGCTGCTGGATGCGCAGGCATAGATGCGCAGGAACGCACCACGGCGCACAGACAGCACACCACACCGCGCAGGCAGCGCACTCAGTTGGGTTTGCCCAGCCCCAGCTTTTCTACCAAGGCTTTCTCGCGCAAAAATGTTTCTTGCGCAAATTGGCTGTAGCCCGCACTGCTCATGTACATGGGCAGCATGTCATAGCGGGCCAGGGCGGTTTTGTAGGCTTCTTGCTCCATGGCCTTTTTGAAGCCGTCGTGCAGGGCTTTGATGATGGCGGGCGGCGTGCCCTTGGGTGCGCCAATGCCAAAGGGCGAGTTCTGCACGATGTTCAGGCCCAGCTCTTTGAGAGTGGGTGCGTCGGGGAATTTGGCCAAGCGCTCGGCGCCCCAGGTGTTGAGCACGCGAAGCTTGCCCGCTTCAACCAAGGGCGCAAAGCCGGTGGAGTCCGCGCCCGCCATGATGTGCCCGCCCACCAAAGCCTGTGCTAAGTCGGCACTGCCTTTGTAGGGGATGTGCTGCAGTTCCAAGCCCAGCTTTTGCGCGATCAGCTCCATCGTCAGGTGCGGGCTGGTCAGCGTGCCGGTAGAGCCGTAGGTGAGCTTGCCGGGGTTGGCCTTGGCCCAGGCGACAAAGTGCGTCCAGCTGCGCAACTGCGAGTCGGTGGGCACCACCAAACCAAAGGCATAGCCGGTGACGTTCAAGATATAGCTGATGTCTTTGATCGGGTCCCCAGCTGATCTTGGTGGTGTAGGGCAGGCGGAACACGCCCAGCGGAATTTGCGCCAAGGTGTAGCCATCGGGCGCGCTGGTTTGCAGTTGCTGCGCAGGCAGGGTGCCGCCCGCGCCGGGTTTGTTTTCCACAATCACGGGTTGGCCCAGCGCCCGGCTGGCGTTGTCGGCCAGCGAGCGCATGGTGATGTCGGTGGGGCCACCTGCGGGAAAGGCAATGACGAGCTTGATCGGTTTGGCCGGAAAGCTCTGCGCCTGGGCCCACAGGCTGGTGCCTGGCAGTGCCGCCGCAGCCAGTTGCAAGACGCGGCGACGGGGTGGTTTGGGGTTCATATTTGCTCCTGAATTTATAGCTGTTTACGCATATTCTGCGCGGGTTTGGGCCATTTTCCCTATTATTAGCGCGCTAAAACGGCTTGCAAAGCTTTACCGGTGTGCGTGCCCAGTTGCACCACCTGCTCGGGCGTAGCCGCTGCCACAATCTGCCCGCCCGCGTTGCCGCCTTCGGGGCCCAGGTCGATCACCCAGTCGGCTTCGGCGATCACGTCGAGGTCGTGCTCGATCACCACCACGCTGTGCCCGCCATCGACCAAGCGGTGCAGCACGCGGATGAGTTTTTCTACGTCGGCCATGTGCAGGCCCACCGTGGGTTCGTCGAGCACATAGAGCGTGTGCGGGGCCTTTTGGCCGCGCCGGGTGATGTCGTCGCGCACTTTGCTCAGCTCGGTGACGAGCTTGATGCGCTGCGCCTCGCCGCCGCTCAGGGTGGGCGAGGGCTGGCCCAGGGTGAGGTAGCCCAGGCCCACGTCTTTGAGCAATTGCAGCGGGTGGCCGATATTGGGCATGGCGGCGAAGAATTCCACCGCTTCATCGACCTCCATTTGCAGCACCTCGCCAATGCTTTTGCCGCGCCAGCTCACGGCCAACGTCTCGGGGTTGAAGCGCGCGCCGTGGCAGGACTCGCACAGCACTTTCACGTCGGGCAAAAAGCTCATCTCGATGGTGCGCACGCCAGCGCCTTCGCAGCTGTGGCAGCGGCCCTCGCCGGTGTTGAAGCTAAAGCGGCCCGGCCCGTAGCCGCGCGCTTTGGCTTCTAACGTTTCGGCAAACAGTTTGCGAATGGTGTCCCAAAAACCAATATAGGTGGCGGGGCAGGAGCGCGGGGTTTTGCCGATTGGGGTTTGGTCCACTTCGAGCACGCGGTCCAGCGTCTCGTAGCCGCTCACGCTGGCGCAGCCTGTCCACGCAGGGTGCTGGCCTGCGGCGTCGGCCTCGCGGCCTGCTTTGGTCGTGCGCTGCTGCACCACGGCCTGCACATTGGCCAGCAGCACGTCGCGCGCCAGGGTGGACTTGCCCGACCCGCTGACGCCGGTAACGGCCACCAAGCGCTGCAGCGGGACTTGCATGTTGATATTTTGCAGGTTGTGCAGGTGGGCGCCTTGGATCTGGAGCAGGCGTTCTTTAACAACTCTGCGCGCTTGCACCGGGTGCTTCATGGCGTGCAGCAAATAGCGGCCTGTCACCGAGTCTGCTGCGCCCGAGATATTCGCCACGCTGCCTTCGGCCACCAAGTGGCCACCGCGTTTGCCCGCGCTGGGGCCGATGTCGATGATGTGGTCGGCGCGGCGAATGGTGTCTTCGTCGTGCTCCACCACCACCAGGGTATTGCCTTTGTCACTCAGGTTTTGCAGGGCCTTGAGCAAGATGGCGTTGTCGCGCGCGTGCAGGCCGATGGTGGGCTCGTCGAGCACATAGCACACGCCTTGCAGGTTGCTGCCCAATTGCGCCGCCAAGCGAATGCGCTGTGCCTCGCCGCCGCTGAGCGTGGGCGCGCCACGGTCGAGTGTGAGGTAGCCCAGGCCGACTTCTTCTAAAAACTCCAGGCGACTTTTGATCTCGGGCACCAGGTCGCGGGCGATGTCGGTTTCGCGCTGGCCCATGGTGCCAGAGGCTTGTAAAGCTTCTATCCACTTGCGCACATCGCTCACGCTGAGCGCGGCAAGGCTGGCAATGCCCACACCCGCAAAGCGCACGGCGCGGGCTGTGGCGTTCAGGCGCGCGCCCTGGCAGCTGGTGCAGGGGCCGCCCTCAATGCCTTCTACCTCGGGCTCGGCAAAGCTTTGCTCACGGCCTTTGTTGTCGTCGCTTTGCACCGAGTCGTCGAGTGCTTTGCGCTGCTCTTTGGACAGGCTCAGGCCCGTGCCCACGCAGTCGGGGCACCAGCCGTGTTTGCTGTTGTAGCTGAACAGGCGCGGGTCGAGTTCGGCGTACGAGGTGGCGCAAACAGGGCAGGCGCGCTTGGTGGAATACGCGCTGAGCGTGCCGATGCTCGCGGTGCTGCTGCCGTCTAGCATGGCCTCGCGCAGGCCTGCTAAATTGCCCAGCACATGCACCACACCCTTGCCGTGCTCCAGCGCGTTGGTCAGGGCTTGGCGCAGCGCGGCCTCTTGCGATGGCAGCACGTCGAGGCTGGCCACGGGCAGCTCTACCGTGTGTTCTTTGAAGCGGTCAATGCGTGGGAACCCCGTGGTCGGCAAAAAGTTGCCGTCTACGCGCAAGTGGGTGTAGCCGCGCGGGCGGGCCCAGTCGGCCAGCTCGGTATAGACACCCTTGCGGTTCATCACCAAGGGTGCGAGCAACCCAATGTGCTGGCCGCGAAAGTTTTTTAGCAGCTGCGCGGCAATGCTGTCGGGCGTTTGCGGTTGCACGGCAGCATTGTCATGGATGCAATGCTGGGTGCCCAGCTTCACATACAGCAGGCGCAAAAAGTGCCAGACCTCGGTGGTGGTGCCCACCGTGCTTTTACGCCCACCGCGAGAGAGGCGCTGCTCAATCGCTACTGTGGGTGGAATGCCATACACCGCATCGACCTCGGGCCTGCCCGCAGGCTGCACGATGCTGCGCGCGTAGGCGTTCAGGCTCTCCAAGTAGCGGCGCTGGCCTTCGTTGAACAAAATGTCAAAGGCCAGGGTGGACTTGCCCGAGCCCGACACGCCGGTGACCACGCTGAATTTGCCGCGCGGAATATGAACGCTCAAACTTTTCAGATTGTGCTCTTTGGCGTTGACGATGCTGATGCAATCGTCGTCCGCGCGCGCCACGCGCACGGGCTTGGCACCGTAAGTGGCCAGGCGCTCGGCTGCGTAATGTACGCCCGAGCCCAACGAGTGCTCGTAGTCGCGCAGGGCTTTGGCGGTGTGGCTGCTGGGGTGCTTGCGCATGTCTTCGGGCGTGCCGGTGGCCACCACCAAGCCGCCTGCGTCGCCGCCTTCGGGGCCCAGGTCGATCAGCCAGTCGCTGGCGCGGATCACGTCGAGGTTGTGCTCGATCACGACCAGCGAATGGCCGGCGTCGAGCAGCTTGCGCAAGGCCCGCATCAGCCGCGCGATGTCGTCGAAGTGCAGGCCGGTGGTCGGCTCGTCGAACAGG
>CANFOR010000119.1 GCA_947448675.1 Betaproteobacteria bacterium | reverse complement strand
CTTCGGCGTACAAAAAGATTTTGGAGCCAAAGCCGCCACCCACATCGGGCGCAATCACGCGCACTTTGTGTTCGGGCAGGCCCAGCACAAAAGCCGTCATCAGCAGGCGCTCAACGTGCGGGTTTTGGTTGGACACATAGAGCGTGTATTCCTCGGTGGCTCGGCTGTAGGAACCAATCGCGGCGCGCGGCTCCATGGCATTGGGAATGAGGCGGTTATTGGTCAGATCGAGCTTGCTCACGTGCGCCGCTTTGGCAAACACGGCATCAACAGCTGCCTTGTCGCCAATGGCCCATTTGTAGCAATGGTTGTCGGGCGCGGCCTCGTGCAAGGCCGTGGCCTTGGCGGCGTGGCTGACGTTCACCACGGCGGGCAAGACCTCGTAGTCCACCTCGACGGCTTCTGCGGCATTTTTGGCTTGCTCGATGGTATCGGCCACCACCATGGCCACATGGTCGCCCACGTAGCGCACCTTGCCTTGCGCCAAAATGGGGTGCGGCGGTTCTTTCATGGGCGAGCCGTCGGTGCTGGTGATGAGCCAGCCACAGGGTAGGCCACCCATCTTGCCCTCAACATCTTTGCCCGTAAATACTTTGGCCACACCAGGCATGGCCTCGGCCTTCGCCACTGCTATGCTTTTAATAGCTGCATGCGCATGCGGGGAGCGCACAAACACGGCATAGCGCTGGTTGCCCAGGTTGATGTCGTCGGTGTAATTGCCCGCGCCCGTGAGGAAGCGGTAGTCTTCTTTGCGTCGAACAGCCTCGCCAATGTGGGGGAGGCTTGCGAAATCGGGTGCGCCCATGGTGTGTCTCCTTGTGGTTTGGCTTAGGCAGCAGCCATTGCGGCAGCACCGGTTTGAATGGCTTTGACGATGTTTTGGTAACCCGTGCAGCGGCAAATATTGCCTTCGAGCAACTCGCGAATTTCTGCTTCGCTCGCTTTAGGGTTGTATTTGCACAAATCGACGGCGCTCATCACCATGCCAGGGGTACAAAAACCGCATTGCAGGCCGTGGCATTCTTTGAAGGCCGCTTGCATCGGGTGCATGGTGCCGTCTGCCTGGGCCATGCCCTCGATGGTGGTAATTTCAGCGCCTGCGTGTTGCACCGCCAAGGTGTTGCAAGACTTAATCGCCCGGCCATTCACGATGACCGTGCACGCGCCGCACTGGGCGGTGTCACAGCCCACATGGGTGCCAGTAAGTTTGAGGTTTTCACGCAGTGCCTGCACCAGCAGGGTGTTGGGCGCTACATCGACGCTCGCGGCTTTGCCGTTGACTTTGAGTTGAACCTGCATGCATGTCTCCGTCGGGTGGGTTGAAGGGTTGTTGCATTGTTCAAGCCCCTCGGTGCCAGCCGACTAGGCGAAACCCTAGGTTCATATAAAGACCCGGCTAATTTCTCAAAATGCAACAGGGCTACAGGTGTATGCTCCGGCATCGCAATGCACTCCATCAGAACCCATGCGCAACTTGCAAGCCTCCGCCAGCGACCGCCTTCAGCACATTGAGTGGGCGCGCCGTTTGGTTTTGCAAGGCGCACCAACAGATGCCATGGCGCAAAGTGTGCGGCTCAGCCCCTGGATAGAACACTCCTGGCAGCGCTGCTTGCAGCAAGGTCAGCGGCCGCAAGACCGTGTGGCTTTTGAGCCGGTGTCCGAGGCGTTGATGCGCCACACTGCCGAACTCAACCGCCAACTGGTGTATGCCGCGCGCCCCGTGCTGGCCAAGCTGGCCCATGCGATGGCCAACACCCGTTACTTTGCGATTTTGACCAATGCCCAGGGCATCGTGATCGACGCCGATGGCCCCATCGACCACAACGACCCGCGCGCCCACCTCATCAGCCGCGTAGGCGTGGACTTGTCGGAGCGCGCCATTGGCACCTCGGCCATTGGCGCCGCCTTGCACGAGCAGCAACCGATTTGGCTGCACCGGGGCGAGCATTTTTATAACGACACCAGCATTTACAGCTGCGCCGGTGCGCCCCTGTTTGGCCCCAGCGGCCACTGCATGGGCATGCTCGACCTCACAGGCATCGAAGCCACCGAACGCCCCGAACTCATGCACTTGGTCGCGCAGGCCGCACGCAGCATTGAAAACGTCTTGGTGCTGGGCCTGGAGCACGCCCTGCTGGTGCGCATCAACTGGCCCGGCCATATGCTGGGCGAAGAGTCCGACGGCTTGGTCAGCCTCGACCCAGACGGTTGGGTGCGCGGCATGAACCACGCCGCTCAGCAGATGCTCGGCTCCAGCGCCCTGCGCGACGCCAACCGCAACAACTCTGCCGTGCACGCCAACGACCTGTTCGCAATGCCTTTTGAGATGCTATTTGACTCCGCACGCGCCCACCACCTGTGCATCGAAGCGCCGCTGTGGTCGGGCCTGCGCCTCAATGCCCAAGCTCTGCTGCCGCACCAAATGGCCCAGCGCGTCGGCACGGCGCACGAGCACGCGCGCGACTTTCAAAACTCCGATCGCATGCCCTTGAAAGACTTAGAAGTGAGCCTGATTCAACAAGCCGTGCGCGAGGCCAAAGGCAATGTTGCCCAAGCCGCCAAAACCCTGGGCATTAGCCGCGCCACGGTGTACCGCAAACTCGCGCCGCATGCGCGCGCGCATTGAGCTGCACGCACTAAGCTGCAAGCATGGGGCCGCGGCGAGCTTACAAGCTGGCTGCGCTACTTCAGTGCATTCGGAAAAAACAGCTGCTCGCCGCCGATTTTGTAGCCCGCAATCACCGCTTGCCCAGCAGGCGCGGTCACCCAGTCCATGAACTTTTGCGCGGCCTGCAGCTTCACATGCGGGTGCTTGGCCGGGTTGACGACCATCACGCCGTATTGGTTGAACAGGCGCTTGTCGCCCTCGACCAAGACGCTGAAGTCTTGCCGATTTTTAAAGCTCAACCAAGTGCCACGGTCGGTCAGCACATAGGCGCTGCTGCTGGCCGCGATGTTAAGCGCCGGGCCCATGCCGCAACCGCATTCACGCCAGCCTTTGGCCTTGGCACCCGCGCCGTCCTTGGCATCGGCAAAACCGGCTTGCGCCCAATAGCGCAGCTCGGCGGCATTGGTACCGCTTTTGTCACCCCGCGAGAGGTAAGGAGCGCCGCTGGCCGCGATTTTTTGCAGCGCCTCCACAATGCCCCGACCCTTCACCGCCGCAGGGTCAGCCGCCGGGCCCACCAGCACAAAGTCGTTGTACATCACGTCCAGGCGCTTGAGCGAATAGCCCTCGGCGACAAACTTTTCTTCGGCCGCTTTGTCATGCACAAAAACCAGATCAGCGTCGCCGCGCCGCGCGGCGTCCAGCGCCTGCCCCGTGCCCAAGGCCACCACCTTGACGCTGATACCCGTGGCCTTTTTGAACTCCGGCAACAGGTAAGGGAACAGGCCCGACTGCTCGGTCGAGGTGGTCGAAGCCATCACGATGCTGGCTTCTTGCGCGTGCAATTTGTTACTGGCAATTGCTACACAAGTTATAGCTGCATACGCAATGAATACGGGCGTTTCGAGCCTTTTTAGCAGTGAAAACATCATCCCATTTCTCCTTTTAAAAATTGCGCCGCAGCTTCTGGCAAGGGGCCGTTGAAGAAGGCATCTACCGGCAAGTCGGCGACCAACACACCGTGCTCGATGTAAACCACCCGCGTGGCCAAGCGTTTGACTTGGCCCAGGTTGTGGCTGCTGAAGACCAGCGTACAGCCCTGCTGGGCGAAACGCGCCATCAGGGTCTCAACTTCTTTTTTGGCATGCGGGTCGAGGTTGGCGGTGGGCTCGTCGAGCAGCAACACCTCGGGTTGCATGGCCCAGGCGCGGGCCAGGGCCAGGCGCTGCTGCTGGCCGCCGGAGAGGGTTTTGGCGTTTTGCTCAGCGTGCTGTGCCAAGCCGACCTGGGCCAGCGCCAACAAGGCCTGTGCACGCGCAGGGCGCCAGGGCGTGCCAGCCAGCCACAGGCCCAGGGCCACATTGTTTTGCGCGCTGGCGCGCAGCATCCAGGGGCGCTGGAAGACCATGGCTTGGCGCAGGCCTGGCTCTAGGGCCAGCGTGCCGGCTTGGGGTTTTGAAAGACCGTTGAGCAAGCGCAGCAGGCTGCTTTTGCCGCTGCCATTGGCCCCCACCACGGCCAAGCGCTCGCCGCGCGCAACTTGCAGGCTGACGCCGTGCAAGGCTTGCACGGCGCCAAAGCGCAGGCTGGCGGCGTGCAGGCGCAGCACGCTGGGGGCTGCTCCATGGGGCTGTGCAGCGCTTGCAATATCAGTTGCCGTTTGCGTGGCTGCAGTGGGCCGGCTCTTCATGCGCCCTCCCCGCGCCGCCTCAGCAGACCAACGCAGGCGTTGAGCAGCAGCACCACGGCCAGCAGCACCAAGCCCAGGGCCAGGGCCAGCGGCAGGTCACCCTTCGAGGTTTCGAGCGCAATAGCGGTGGTCATCACCCGGGTAAAGCCGTCGATATTGCCGCCTACCACCATCACCGCACCCACCTCGGAGACAGCGCGGCCAAAAGCCGCTAGCACCACGGTGAGCAAGGCGTAGCGCTCGTCAAGCATCAGCAACAGCGCGCGCAGCGCAGGGCGAGCGTCGAGCGAGGCCAGCTGCTCGCCGTGGGCCTGCTCGGCGTCGTGCACCAGTTGGCGCGTGAGCGCCAGCACCACCGGCAGCACCAAGAGCGTTTGCGCCAGCACCATGGCCTTGAAGGAATACAGCCAACCCCAAGCGCCCAGCGGCCCGCTGCGCGAGAGCAGCAAGTACACCACCAGGCCCACCACGACCGAAGGCAAGGCCAGTGCCGTGTTGAGCAAAGCCAGCACCACGCCGCGCCCGCGAAAGGCGCGCACGCCGAGCCAAGCGCCCAGGGGCAGACCCAGTGCACAGGCCAACGCGCAGGCGCACACACTC
Source organism: Betaproteobacteria bacterium (assembly GCA_947448675.1). Lineage (GTDB taxonomy): Bacteria > Pseudomonadota > Gammaproteobacteria > Burkholderiales > Burkholderiaceae_C > CANFOR01. Next base: position 3,639 of record CANFOR010000119.1, on the reverse strand, counting down.
ACGCCGAGCGAGCGGCCCACAATCGCCCACAGGCCGGGGTCCAATGCGGCAAGCAATGCGAATGCGGTGCGGGCGCTGTCGGTAAAGGTGTTCATGGCAAGGGCCTGATGCTAGCGCGCGGCAGTGCGCGCGGCAGCATGCCAAGCTGCACCGCAAATGCTGCAGTGCCTGCAGGAGCTGTGGGAGCTGCCAGCGTTGCGAAAGACCTGCACAACACAGTTGGCCAAACCCACCCGCTTAGACGGTATAGACCGGCTGGCCCGCTGCGTCAGCCAAGGCGGTTTTGGCCCAGGTTTGCGGGTCGTCCGCGCGCGGCAAGAGCACACCCGCAGCGCGCACGCTTTGCTGGGCCGGGTTGAGCGCGGGTGGCTCTTCGCCGTTTTGCAGGGCTTGCACGGCGTCCATCAGCATGCGCCGCGCCATGCCAATGCCTTTGTCGGTGGGCAGCATGCGCTCGGCGGCGTGGTCTTGTATGGGACCCATGCTCTCTTGCAGCGACGAGTCTTGCACCGAGATGCCCGCCACGCCGCTGAAGCTGCGCCGCTCGCGCTGGGCCACGCGGTCGATCAAATAGTCGTTGTCACGGTTGGCTTTGGGGCGCATGCCGTCAAAGGGCGCTGGCGCGCTGCCTGGCGTGCTACTTTTTTCATATTCGACATGGATGCCGTGGCCCGCTTGCATGGCCGCCAGTTCGTCGGCATGCAGGGGCTCGTGCGGGCGAAAGTTCATGCTCCAGGTCCAGCAATTGTGGTCGTCTACCGGCACCCAGGCGTGGCCGCCCAAGGCATGGTCGCCAAAGGGCGGAATCAGCGTAAACCAAGGGAAGAGCCACTGCGTGATGCGCCAGTAGTAGCTGTTGGCCTCGCCATTGCGGCGGCCGTAGAGTGTGAGGCCAAAGGGGTTCTTCTCGATGGTGAAGACCACATTGCCGTCGGCCTTGATGTAGTCGGCGGCCTTGGTGCCCTGGTGCATCGGGTCTTGGTCAACCTCGTAGCGGTGCACGAAGGACACATGTGCGGTGTCGATGCCACCCTCCATAGCCTGCAGGTAGTTGCACTGCTGCAAGCGCCGCGTCACGTAGACATGGCCTTCGGGCAGGCCGCACCACTCCAGGCCGGGCGGCTCTGGCTGTTGGTCGGTCGGCCCCATATAGGCCCAAACCACGCCGCCGCGCTCGACGCAGGGGTAGCCGGTGATGCCCATCTTGGGGCACATGTGCGGGGCCGATGGCACCTCGAGGCACTCGCCACTGCGGGCGAATTTCAGCCCGTGGTAGGCGCAGCGGATACCACCCTCTTCATTGCGGCCAAAGAACAGCGAGACGCCACGGTGCGAACAAAACTCGCTAATGAGCCCGGGTTGGCCCGAGCTATCGCGAAAGGCCAGCAGCTTCTCGCCCAAAATTTGCACGCGAACTTGGGGGCCGTCAGCTTGCGCAATTTCGCGCGAACACAGCACCGGTACCCAGTAGCGGCGCATAAGCTGGCCCATGGGCGTGCCCGCGCCCGTGTGCACCAAGGTTTGGGCCATTGTTGCGTCCATTAAAAATCTCCGAATGAATAGGTTAAAAATGTGTGCATTTTAGGCCTTAATTTTAAGCAAAATAGGCCTGCAAGGCAGATGGAATATACGTAGGCAGCTAGCAATTTAATAGCGTTTTATTTTACAAAGTGCAGGAACGAAAGCCCACAAACCCGGCGTCCCACTCGGGTTTGGCGTAGCCGCGCAGTTTGGGCAGCTTCATGCGCTGGCGCGTGGCAAAGGAAGCGCCACGCAGCACTCGGGTGTGGCCAAAATGCGGCTGGCTGGCATCGGCCCACGGCCCGGGCACAAAGCCGGGGTAGGCGTAAAAATTGTTCGCACACCACTCCCACACATCGCCCCAGGCAAAGCCGCGCCGCGCGGCTTGGTGGGCCGCGACTTCCCACTCCAATTCGAGTGGCAAGCGCCGCCCGGCCCAGCGGCACCAGGCCTCGGCCTCCCACCAGCTGACGTGCATCACGGCCTGGTTGCCCGCCATGCGGGTGGGCTTGCCAAAACGGGTTTGCAGCACCGCGCCGCTGGCCATGCTGATCTGCTGCACATAGCGCGGACCGCGCCGGGCCTGCCCTTGCTCGCCCGCGCTTTGCAACCAGGCCCAGCCTGCACTCTGCCACAGCTCGGCGCGCTCGTAGCCGCCGTCGTCAACAAACTCTAGGTACTGCTGCCAACTAACGGGGTTGGCGTCGATCTCAAACTCGGGCACGGCCACTTCGTGGGTGGACAGCTGGTTGTCGGGGCAAAAGCCGTCTTCGGCGCGACTGCCCAGTTGCCAGTGCGTGGCGGGCAAGAGCAGGGCCTCGCGTAACCGCATGCCTGCGGGCACGGCCAGTTGCAGCGGCACACCCAGGCGCTGCGCTTGCACAATGAGCTGCTCGGCGCGCAGGTCTTCATGGAACAGGGCCAGGCGGTAAAAATACAGCGCTTGGTGGTGCTCGGCGGTTTTTTCGAGGAGCTCTAGCGTGCTCTCTAAGGTGTCGAGCATGTAGGCACGCACCGCATCGGGCGGCGGCAAATCGCTGTGTCGCGCGCTACTGGCTGGCAGCAGCGCCGGGTTCCACCAAGCGTCGGCCTGCGGCTCGATGGAGGCCAAGCGGGTCGCATCACTCGGGCAAGCAAAGCCCGCAATGCGCCGGGTGTTGCGGCCTGTCCAATATTCTGCAAACCAGGCCATGTGGCCCGCCACCCACCAGTGGTTTTGCATAGGCAAATATGGCTGCAACGCGCTCTGGTTGTGCGTAGACTGCTCTAATAAAGATAGCAAACCAAGGCTGTGATTGCGTGCATCCATCAAGGCTAAAGAAAGCAAATCGCGGCCTGCGCTGCGCATGGCGGGGGAGTCGATCGACAGTGTTGGAGTGGTGGTAGAACTGCTGGGCATGCCCAGATTATTCTCCACCGGGAAAACCCTAGGCGAATTTAGCGTTCTGTGCCAGGCCCGCGCGATGGCGCGCAGGGTAGTATCGAAGGCAACAAAGCTTTGGAGTTGCAACGTGTCTTTTCTTCTCAAACTCGCGCTGGGCATCGACTGGCTGAGCGAACGCCTGGGCCGCGTCGCTGCTTTTACCGTGCTGGCCACGGCCCTGATCTCGGCGGGCAATGCCTTCATTCGCTACGGACTGGACATCAGCTCCAATGGTTGGCTAGAGATTCAGTGGTATTTGTTTGCCGCCTGTGTGATGCTGGGCGCGCCAGTCGTGCTCAAGCTCAACGAGCATGTGCGGGTTGACATCATTTACGGCAAACTCAAAGGCAATGGCCCGGTGTATGTCGATCTGTTTGGCCTGCTGTTCTTTTTGCTGCCGGTGATGATGCTGCTCACCTACCTGAGCTGGCCGCTGTTCATGAAGATGTACCTCAGCCACGAGATGTCGCAAAACGCCGGCGGCCTGGTGCGCTGGCCCGCCATGCTGATGCTGCCCATGGGCTTTGGCTTGATGTCGCTGCAAGGTTTTGCCGAAATTATCAAACGCATTTGCTACCTGCAGGGCAGTTACCAGATGGACACGCACTACGAGAAGCCAGTGCAGTAAGCGCACTTTGCATTCGATCACTTTCAAAAAATAACAGGACTCCACCATGCAAATGGAAAACTTCGCG
>CANFOR010000118.1 GCA_947448675.1 Betaproteobacteria bacterium | reverse complement strand
GGCTATGCCGTGCTGGCCTACACCGCCTTTACCTACGCGCCCGCTGCGCATGGCTCGGTGCTGATGCCCGGCATGCTGCCTTTGTCAACCACGCTCATCACTGTGTGGCTCTTGGGTGAGCGCCCACATGGCGCGCGCTGGCTCGGCCTGGCCATGATTTTTGGCGGGGCCATGCTGGTGGGTGGTGCGTCTTTGTTCAAGGCCTTGCTGGGTGATGCACACGGCGCGCAGGTCTGGCGCGGCGATGTGCTTTTTGTTTGCGCCTCGACCTGCTGGGCCAGCTACACCGTGCTGTGCCGCAAGTACCAGTTGCAAGCCGTGCAGGCCACCATTGCGGTGGTGGTGTTCTCTGCCCTGAGCTATCTGCCGCTGTATTTGCTGGGCGTGGCGCTGGGCCTGGTGCAAAGCCATTTGGCCCACGCGCCGTTGGGCGAAATTTTGTTCCAAACTTTTTGGCAGGGCGGCGGCTCGGTGGTGATCTCGGGCATTGCCTTTACCAAGATGATCCAATACTTTGGCCCGGTGCGCTCGACCATGATGACGGCCCTGGTGCCCGGCCTCTCGGCCTTGGGCGCGGTGCTGTTTTTGGGCGAGCCGCTGTACTGGAACCTGCTCGCGGGCTTGGCCCTGGTGACCCTGGGCATTGTGGTCGGTGTGCGCGCTGCAGCGCCTAAACCCGTTGCTAGCGTTTCGGTAGCCGCATGAGAACTCTCGCATGAGCACTCCCGCATGAAAATCCTCGCCTTCGACACCAGCACCGAAGCCCTGTCTGCCGCCGTGCAAAACGGTAGCCAAATCTGGCAGCACAGCGGTGCAGGCGGTGCGCTGTCTTCGGCCAGCTTGATCCCAGCCCTGCAAGCGCTAATGCAGCAAGCCGGTCTGGCGTTTGCGCAGCTCGACGCGATAGCCTTTGGCAGCGGCCCCGGCTCCTTTACCGGCCTGCGCACGGCCTGCTCGGTGGCCCAGGGCCTGGGTTTTGGCGCAGGCGTAAAGCTGCTGCCGGTGCCCACCTTGCTGGCCGTGGCCGAGCTTGCGCGCCATGCCCATGGCGCGCAACAAGTGGTGGCCGCAATGGACGCGCGCATGGGTGAGTTGTACGCAGCATGCTACGATTTTAGTAGCGCTCTACGCAATCTAGATACGCCTTACCAGCTGGTTTCACCTGAAAATCTGCAGGTTCCCGAAGGCTTTGTGCTCGCTGGCAATGGCCACGCCGCCTACGCCCAGCGCATGGCCTACAGCGGCCCCAGCTACGCAGTTTTGCCCACGGCGGCGGCCCTGCTGCGCCTGTGCCCTGCCCTGCTGGCAGCGGGCTTGGCGGTGCATGCCGAAGACGCCCTGCCCCTGTATGTGCGCGACAAAGTGGCCAAGACCACGGCCGAGCGCGAGGCCGAAAAACATGCCCTTGCAAACGCTGCTGCAAACCCTGCAGCACAGGCCGCTGCGCACGTTGTGGCGTTGCCCGGCGCGGGAGTTGTGGCATGAGCGCCGTGCTGCAAAGCCAAGAGGCGCAGTTGGAGCCCATGGCCGCCGAGCACCTGGGCCAGGTGCTGGCGGTGGAGTGCCAGGCCTACACCCACCCCTGGTCGCGCGGCAACTTTATGGACTCACTGCAGCACGGCTACCACATGCAAATGCTCACCGGCCCGGTGCCAGGCCAACAGCAGAGCGTGTTGCTGGCGTATTTTGTCGCTATGAAGGGCGTTGACGAAGTGCATTTGCTCAACCTCACCGTGGCCCCGGCTTGGCAGCGCCAGGGCTGGGCCCAGGTGATGCTTGACGCCTTGGCGATCTGGGCGCGCGGCCAGGGCGCGCAATGGCTGTGGCTCGAAGTGCGCGCCAGCAACGAGCGCGCCCAGCATGTCTACCGCAGCAACGGCTTTCGGCGCGTGGGCCTGCGCAAAGCCTACTACCCCGCGAGCGATGGCGTGCGTGAAGACGCCATCGTCATGAGCTTCAAACTATGAGCAGCGCCAGCGTATGGGCCGAGCCCTTGGCAGCGCAGCTTGATGCAGCACAGGCTGACGCAGCGCCTGATGCGCCCGCAGTGCCAAGCCCGCCCGCCAGCGCTTTGCAACTCGACGCCCGCCAGCGCGCCATGCTGCAAGAAATGGGCGTTGCGGTGTGGCTACCCGATGCCATCGAAAGCCTCGCAAAACCAGCCCTGCCGACTGCAGTTGCTACAAAAAATATAGCTGCATACGCACAATTGGCGAGCGTTCCAGCCGCTTTTGCTGTACGAAACCAAGGCGCCAGTGTCTTGGGTGAGCGCCCAGCGGGCATCGAGGGCATGGACTGGCCCGCGCTCGCGCAAGCAGCGGCGCAATGCACGGCCTGCGGCCTGTGCCAGGGCCGCAGCCACAGCGTGTTTGGCGCGGGCAGCACGCAAGCGCGTTGGTTGGTGCTGGGCGATGCACCGGGCGACGCCGAAGACGCCAGCGGCCAGCCCTTTGCCGGCCCGGCAGGCCAGTTGCTGGGCAACATGCTGCGTGCGCTGGGCCTGTCGCGCACGGCTGATGCACCGCAGGCGGCGGTCTACCTCAGCCATGTACTCAAGTGCCGCCCGTCCCAGGGCCGCAAGGCCGAGCCGCAAGAGCTGGCGCAATGCGCGCCCTTTTTGCAGCGCCAAATCGCCCTGCTGCAACCGCAAATTATTTTGGCCCTGGGCAAGGCCGCTGCCGAGGCTTTGCTGCAAGCCAGCGTGCCCGACGTCGCCAGCCTGCCCCTGGGCAAGCTGCGCGGCCAGGTGCACCGCTACGCCGGCATTCCCGTGGTGGTGAGCTACCCGCTGGAAGTGCTGCTGCGCAGCCCCGGCGAAAAGGCCAAGGCCTGGGCCGACCTGTGCTTGGCGCAAGCGGCGCACGCGGGGGCCCATCCAGGCCCGTAAAATCAACGCATGACCTTTATCGACATGCTGCTGGCCGCCCAGCAGGCCAATGGCTCCATGCTCTGCGTGGGCCTGGACCCCGAGCCCACGCGCTTGCCCGCCGAGCTGCAGGGCCGGGCTGACAAGCTGTATGACTTTTGCGCCCGCATCGTCGACGCTACCGCCGACCTGGTGATCGCCTTCAAGCCGCAAATTGCTTACTTTGCCGCACACCGCGCCGAAGACCAACTCGAGCGTTTGATGCAACACATGCGCCGCGCTGCACCCCAGGTGCCCATCATCTTGGACGCCAAACGCGGCGACATTGGCTCAACCGCCGAGCAGTACGCCAAAGAGGCTTTCGAGCGCTACGGTGCCGATGCCGTCACGCTCTCGCCCTTTATGGGCTTTGACTCAGTGCAGCCTTATCTGCGTTACCAAGGTAAGGGTGCGTTTCTGTTGTGCCGCACCTCCAACCCCGGTGGCGACGACCTGCAAGCCCAGCGCTTGGCCAGCGTGACGGGCCAGCCTTTGCTTTACGAACACATCGCGCATTTGGCGCAGGGGCCGTGGAACAGCAATGGCCAACTGGGTTTGGTAGTGGGCGCTACTTACCCGCAAGAGATTGAGCGCGTCCGCAGCCTCGCACCTACGCTGCCTTTGCTGATTCCCGGCGTGGGCGCGCAGGGCGGTGACGCTGTGGCCACGGTGAAGGCCGGTTGGCGGCCCAACGCGCCGATCGTGGTCAACTCATCGCGCGCGATTTTGTACGCTTCTGCTGGAGCCGACTTTGCCGAGGCCGCGCGGCATGCCGCCCGCGCAACGCGTGACTTATTGCACAGCGCGCGCACCTTGGTCTAACCTGCGGTAACACTTAACTGTTGAATTGTCGCGTTTGTCACAAGCGCGCCGTCGGCCATTCGCTAAGCTTCGCGTTAGACATAAAACTTCACACAACCCGAGGGTGTAGGCATGCAGCTCAGCCAAGAAATCGAAGCGCCACCAGCAGACGAACGGCCCAGCGCGCCAGAAACACAAGCAGCAGAGCCGCTGCAACTGCGCAGCGCTCTGGCCTGGGGCAGCGCCCTGTGGCTGGCCGCTTGTGGCGGTGGTGGCGGCACTACGGCGACAGGCGCTGGAGCGGGCACAGGCCCGGTTGCGCCTGTGGGTTACACCAACTTTCCTGCGCCCACTACCGACGCCGAAGCGGCGCGCTTTTTGCTGCAAGCCCAGCTCTCGGCCACCGACGCAGAAGTTGCTGGCGCGCGCGGCAAAACCTATGCGGCGTGGCTGGCCGCGCAGTTCACAGCGCCCCCCGGCCCCACCGGCTGGGATTGGTTAGAGGGCCGGGGCTATGGGGACCCCGCCGCCTACACCTATTTCTTCAACAACTACCCCGCCGACTTTATGGTGTGGAACCAGCTCTTCACCGCGCAAGACGGCATGCGCAAGCGCGTAGCTTTGGCGCTGTCAGAGATTTTTGTGGCGTCCATGGTGTCGTCCGAATTCGACTGGCGCAGCCACGGTTACGCGGCCTACTGGGACCTGCTGAACAAAAACGCCTTTGGCAATTTTCGAACCTTGCTCGAAGACGTGACGCTCAACCCGGCCATGGGTTATTTTTTAAATACCAAGGGCAACCAAAAGGAAAACGCCGCCACCGGCCGCGCACCCGACGAGAACTACGCCCGCGAGGTGATGCAGCTCTTCACCATTGGCCTGTACCAGCTCAACCTTGACGGCACGGAAAAGCTCGACGCCAATGGCAACAAGATCGAGACCTATACCCAGAGCGACGTGAGCAATTTGGCGCGCATGTTCACCGGCTACGACTTCAACATTGCGGGCACTCGGGTGCCGGTGGTGGGCCAAACCTACACCATCAACCCCAAAGAGAGCGCGCGCGCACCAATGGTGCTCACAGCGGCCAACCATTCCACCTTAGCGGCTACGTTTTTAGGTGTTACCGTGCCTGCCAACACGCCCGGCGCGGCGGCGCTCAAGACCACGCTGGACACCCTGTTCAACCACCCCAATACCGCGCCATTTTTCTGCAAGCAGCTCATCCAGCGCTTGGTCACCAGCAACCCCAGCCCGGCCTATGTGGCGCGGGTGTCAGCGGCTTTTGTCAACAATGGCGCGGGTGTGCGCGGCGACATCTCGGCCGTGCTGGCCACCATGCTGCTCGACGACGAGGCGCGCAGCCCCACGGGCCTCACGGACCCGGGCTTTGGCAAGCTGCGCGAGCCCATGCTGCGCTTTGTGCATTGGGGTCGCAGCTTTGGCTTCCAGTCTGCCTACGGCAGTTGGAAAATTTACGACCTCAGTGACCCCGCCGGTGCCCTGGGCCAAAGCCCCCTGCGCGCGCCCAGCGTGTTCAACTACTTCCGGCCCGGCTATGTGCCGCCGTCCACCGCGCTGAGCGCGACGATGACGCCCGCACCCGAGTTTCAGCTGGTCAACGAGAGCAGTGTGGGCGGTTATCTCAACTACATGCAAAACATGGTGCTGCGCGGCCAGTATGTGAACTCACCCGAGGTGCCGCAGTCGCAGTATGTGGCGGGCGCCCCGACCAATGGCTACGACATCACCGCCGCCTACACCGCTGAGCTGGCCTTGGTGCTAGACGCTACCGCTTTGGTAGCACGCCTCAGCCTGCTGCTGTGCGCAGGCCAACTTTCGGCGGCAACACAAACGCTGATCGTCACCGCGCTCAATGCCACGCCGCTCACCGCCGCCAGCTTGCCTGCTGCCAAGCTCAACCGCGTGGCGGCAGCGGTGCTGATGGTCATGGCTTCGGCCGAATACTTGGTTCAAAAATAAAGGCGCGCCATGCATTTGCTCAACCCAGCCCAACACAGCCGCCGTGCCTTTTTGCGCCGCAGCGGCCAGCTCGCCTTAACTGGCACGGCCCTGCCCTTTGCGCTCAACTTGGCCGCCATGGGCGAGGCCGCCGCCTTTGACGCCACCGACTACAAAGCCCTGGTCTGCGTCTTCCTCTACGGGGGCAACGACTACGCCAACACCGTAGTCGCTTACGACGACCCTAACTACAATTTGTATAGCACCATACGCGGTGGCGGCGCGGGCCAGACGGCAGGCGGCATTGCGCTGGCCAAGGCCGCGCTCACGCCGACCTTGCTGACCCCCACCACGCCGCTGGCCAATGGCCGCCAGTATGCGTTGCATCCGTCGATGACGGGCCTGACCGGTCTGTTCAACGCGGGCCAAGCAGCGGTGCAGCTCAACGTCGGCCCGCTGGTGGTGCCGCTCACCTTGGCGCAGTACAAAAGCTCTGACCGCAGCACCTACCCGTTGCCGCCCAAACTGTTTTCGCACAACGACCAGCAGTCGATCTGGCAGTCGTCTTCACCTGAGGGTTCGACGGTGGGCTGGGGCGGCAACATCGGCGACCTGGCCATGTCGGCCAACACCAACTCGCTGTTTACCTGCATCAACCTCTCGGGCAATGCGGTGTTTTTGTCGGGCGATTCGGCGCTCTCGTACCAAGTGAGCACGGGCGGCGCGGTGCCGGTCAACAGCGTAAAGAGCAATGTGTATGGCTCGGCCGCAGTGAAGACGGCCATGGGCAGCTTGGTGCAGCAAACCCGCAGCCACGTGCTGGAGAACGAATACAACCGCGTGACCAAGCGCGCTATTGGAGCCGAGGTGAGCATCTCTTCGGCACTGGCGAACGTTCCGGCCACCAATGCGCCGTTTAGCAACTTCGCTACCGATAATTTGTCGAACCAGCTCAAGATGGTGGCGCGCTTGATTGCTGCCAACAGCGTGCTGGGCAATAAGCGCCAAGTGTTCATGGTCTCCATTGGCGGCTTTGACCTGCATGACAACCTGATCGCCCAGCACCCCGGCGTGCTCGGCCAGGTCAGCACCGCCATGAAAGCCTTCTACGACGCCACCGTTACCCTGGGCGTGGCCAACAAGGTCACGGCCTTTACCGCCAGCGATTTTGGCCGCACCCTGGCCTCCAACGGCGACGGCTCTGACCACGGCTGGGGCAGCCACCACTTGGTGGTGGGCGGCGCGGTCAGAGGCGCGGCCTTTTACGGCACGCCACCGCCCATTAGCATCGGCACCACCACCGCGCCCGACGACCAATGGCACGTCGGCCAAGGCCGTTTGTTGCCCACTACCTCGGTAGACCAATACGCCTCCACTCTGGCCACCTGGTTTGGCGTGGCCGCCTCCGAGCAAGCGGGTATTTTGCCCAATTTGCGGCATTTTGGCGGGGCTGGCTACCCCACCAATTTGGGTTTTATGTCGTAGCGTGGTGCTATAAAAACACTAGCTGCCGACGCATATTTGGCGCGCCTTGATGGCGGTTTTTGGTTATTTTTGACCCTTGTGTCGGCCACTTTTACGGCAATTTAACCGCGTTCTTGCGGTAAAAAACGCTCACCCAGCAACACGCAGAGCAAGGCCGCGCCCACCAACGCAATCCCGGCCCATTGCCAGGGGCTGACCTGCTCGCCCAAGAGCAGCATGCCCGCGCTAATGCCCACCACCGGCACGCCCAGGCTGAAGGGCGCGACGCGGTTGGCGCGGTGGCGCTTGAGCAAACCCGTCCACAGCGAGTAGGCCGCAATGGTGGCGACCCAACCCAAAAACGCCACCGAGGCCCAGGCTGCGGGCCCGGCTTGCAGCCAACGCCAGCGCGTGGCGGGCGCGTCCAACAGCCAGCTCAAAAGCACAAAGGGTAGGATGGGCACCAAGCTGCTCCAGACCAAAAACGCTGTGGCGTCGTAGCGCAGGCCGGTCGCCTGGAGCTTGCGCACCACCATATTGCTGGCCGCCCACATGCTCGCTCCGCACAGGCTGAGTACAAAGCCCCATACCGTCACAACGCCCGTCGAATGTGCGTCTGAAGCTATAAAATTCATAGCGAAACAAACAATCGCCAAGGCCGCCAAAACCAAACCCACACGCAGCGCAGGGCCCGGCTTTTCACCCAACAAGGCGTAAGAGAGGATGGCAGTAAAAAACACCTGGGTTTGCATCAGCACCGAGGCCAGGCCCGCCGTCATGCCCACGGCCAGGGCCGAGAACAAAAAGCCAAACTGCCCCAGGCCCTGGAACAAGCCATAGGCCAGCAACCAAGGCCAAGGCAGGGCCGGGCGGCGCATAAAAAACACCAGGGGCAGCACGGCCGCCACATAGCGCGCCGCGCCCATTTGAAAGGCCGTGAAGTCGTGCAGCACAAACTTCATGGCAATAAAGTTACTGCCCCAAATCACCACCACGGCCAGCGCCGCCAACAGGTCGCGGCCCGACAGGGTGCTGCGCGGCGTGCGCATGCTGTGTGCTGCTTGCTTGTGTTGGTGCATGGGATTATTTGTAGGAAGGGCCTTGATTGTCGCGCCCCGCGCGCACCCAGCTCCTCGCCGCAGCGGTAAATGGCTTGTGTTTGAGAGGATAACGGGCTGCAATGCTTGCCAGATAGCGTATGCAGCTATTAAATTTGTAGCGCGCATAACATTGGCGGCGCTATTGGTAAAGTCGCTCAGCGAACGCTGAGGCAACCTACAAGCGCCATCTGCGCGAGCGCGCAGGCGCATGGCCACAGCCGCCCGGCGCGCCCGTACCAGAGCATAAACAAAATGCACAAACAAAACCGCTACCCATTCAGTAGCGAGCTAAGCACACCCTACAACAGCCGCTTCAAATAACGCCCGGTAAAACTAGCCGCATTCCTTGCAATGTCTTCCGGCGTACCCACGCCCACCACTTGGCCACCGCCTGCGCCGCCTTCGGGGCCGATGTCGATGATCCAGTCGGCGGTTTTGATGACGTCGAGGTTGTGCTCGATCACCACGATGGTGTTGCCTGCGTCGCGCAGTTGGTGTAGCACTTTTAAGAGCAGGGCAATGTC